>JBJEIV010000112.1:0-17524 GCA_051877395.1 Candidatus Ornithomonoglobus sp. | reverse complement strand
CCGCCACCGCCGCCACCGCTTGATGACGGTGTTGAAGGCTTAACAGTAGGCGTAGGTGTTGCAGCTCCCGTTTCGCTTGGCTTTATTATTACAGTAAATTCCTTATCAAGCTCGTCATCACCAACGGTAATGGTTGCTCTTAAGGTCACTGTTGTTTCCTTATCCACCTGTGCGGGAGTTGCAATATTTACATAAACATCCTGTCTGCCTGTCTTCTTTATTTCGTCTATCTGAGCCTGTGTATAACCGTAGTCAATAAGCTTATCTACCGCAATAGTCTGCGAACGAACAGTAAGCGCATTCTTATCGAGCGATGCCCATGAGAACAGGTTTCCCGAAAGTCCGGCTGTACCCTGATACTGAAGCAGGAACGGCGTTCCGGCGGTTGCTGTATATGTGTCCGTTTCCTCATCATACGGGAGAGAATCAATGCCGACCGCATCCCAGTATGTATCTGCATAATCCTCCGTTAAGTTCTCAACATATATGTTATCCATGAGGTATACCGCAACGGTATCCTTACGAGATGATGTATCATTTCTCGGATAGCTTCTGTTAAGCACGAACTCAATATTTGATACGCAGTCCTCTGCATTTCGGAAGTTAAGGCTTGAACCTATCAGCATACCGTCATAGTATACATCCCACTTTTTTGAGTCGGTGTTTGCTATCATGATAAGCTTTACCCACTTACCAACCGGATGCCGGTAGCTGCCTGAACCGCCGAGGTAATCTATACCTGTTTCACTGTTGAAGCTTCTGAAATAGCCTGCGCCGCTGTAGCTGTACGGCTCTCCGAAAAGGCTGCCGGATAAGGTCTTTGTGCTGTCGGCGCCGAGCATGAACCGGCACATCTGAGCCGGTGACGAATTTGCAAGTCCGATATTGAACTGGTTGAAGCCATCGGCAACGTAAATGTCCATTGACATCATCACAATACCCTCCGGCGCGCTGCCTGTTGCCGGATCTGTAAGCGTTATCCACATCGGAATTGTTGATGTACCACCGTACGGATAATACTCACTGTAATAGAATACGAAGTTCTCCTCGTTCGGATCCGAATCCTTTGGATTTCCGTAAGAGGTCCCATTTGTGGACATAATACGCTTATCAAAGGACGCTGTCGTATCGGTATCATTATGCCTGAATGCGTCAAAGGCTCTTGACTCCTTTAAGGTATCAACACTGATACCTCTGAACGGCTCGCTTCTAAAGCCTGTATCCTCAATAATTCTTGTTCCAAGGTCAATTTTCTTGGGAGTTACCGGAATCACATTATCGGAAATTTCCTTGTATGTACCCTCCGCGCTCATTCCCACATCCTGCTGGAAATCATTATAGTATACATTCGGATTCCATGTTCTTACCGATACCTTGAACTCCTTTGTCACCTTTGCGCCGCCGTTTTCTACTGTAGCGGTAAGCGTTACCGGAACGCCTCCGTCCTCAATGTTCGGATCTTCCACTTTAGGTCTTGTTACAACACCTGTCCAGTTTCTCTTGATTGATGAAACCATCTGAATGTCGATATAATTACTGTCGCTGCTCTCCCATGTAATAGTTGAGCCATTGTTTCCGGTCTTGGGGAGATCAATATCATAATATATAGCAGTCTGACTGATTGCGTTAATCTTAAGCGCATCGGCATCTGCCTTTGCCGTGTCCGCCGAGCTCGGCTCCTGTGTCGGAACAGGAGTAGGCTCTGCCTTGCCTGCCTTATAGGTCACGCCGTAAACATTCAGACCGCCCGAGGTCGAGTAAATATAAATACTGCTCTCTGTGTTCGTTACCTCCGCGCTCAATGTTCCCGTTGCGCCTGCATCAACAGCCTCGCTGCCTATCTGTCCGCCGTCCTGTACGGCTACAAGCGTTCTTGCATCACCCGAGGATGACGCGTGAGCGAAATCTACCGTAAGAGTTCCCTCGGTACCCGGCATAATTTCAAGCACCCTTGCAACTGCCTTGTTATCGGCATCAAGCGTTGCTGTGCCGCCCATCTTCATTCTTGTTGTATACTTCGTGCTTCCGATTGTCTTGTTGCTGCCGTCAACAACAAGCGTAGCGCCTGATGTTGCATACACCTTCATGTAACCGTTGGCAATAAGCGCTGTTTCCGAATAGGTTATACCGGAATACGCGTCAAAGGTTATTGTCCTGTCCGCAGTAATCGGTATAAGCTCATCGCTGCCGGGAGCAGGTGTACCCCCCTCCGGCTCCTGTGTCGGAGCTGCGGTCGGCGCGGCTGTAGGATTCGGTGTTACGGTCTCACCCGGAACATACTTTATTCCGTATACATTTGTTCCTCCGACGGTCGAGTAAATGTATACACTCTTGTCCGCATCCACATTTACCGTATAGCTTGTAAGTGAGTTCGCATCCACGCTCTGCGTACCGATTACCTTGCCGCCCTGCGCTATGGTAATCGCTCTTGCATCACCAGAGGATGACGCATGCGCAAAATATACCGTAAGAGATCCTTTCGTCCCCGGAACAACCTCAAGCACTCTTGCAATCGGTGTGTCTGCCGCGTCAAGCTGACCTGTGCCGCCGAACTTAAGTCTTGTTGTAAATTGCTCGCCGTCAATGGTTTTATTGCTGCCGTCAACAACCACATTCGCATTCTTGCCTTCACCCGCATAGAGCTTGAGGCTGTCTGTGAGCATTGTATCTGCTTCATAAGTATTGCCGCTGAAGCTGTCAAAGGTGATAAAGGTTTCAGACATGAGCTTTGCAATGTCACCGCTGTCCGGAGCCTGTGTCGTTTCCGCTGTTGGCTCATCTGTCGTTTCCTCTGTCGGCTCATCTGTCGGTTCATCTGTCGTTTCCTCTGTCGGCTCATCAGGTTCTCCGCCGCTTGTTGTAAGGGTAAGAGTTACCTTGCCGAGATATATCTTGTATGCAGTTGTATCAAAGACATAGGTTTTACTTCCGTCAAGCTCTACGCTGTATTCCTTCAATACATTCTTTGTATAGTCGCTTACGTTAAATACTTCACTGCCTGACTCATCCTTTATGATGATAGCCTTGCCCGTTGAACCTGTTGTAAGCTCCGCTTTAAATACCGCCGAATCGCAGTCGGGTATGGTAAGCTTCAAGGCATTGTCACCCTGTATCTCAGTCTTTGCAACCTGAACGCTTGCACCCGATGCATTGGTAACCTTGCCTTCCTGTCTTGAAAGCTTCGCTGTCGGAAGCGACATAATCGCCGTTTCCTCACCCTGGTCTGAAATTACATCGCTTCCCGCAGCGATCTCAACCGGGAAGAAGCTCTCGCTTGTAAAATCCCATGTGTATGTTTTAGTTGCAGCGCCTGCGGACAGTACCAGACCGGTAAAGCCCGATACCGCAATCGCCGCCGCAGTTAAAAACGATAATAATTTATTAGTTCTCATCCTGAGCCACCGCCTTAATTATCGTATACCATTACTTCGTTTATTTCACCCATTTTCTTTGAACGCACGAAGCATACTGTGTCCTTCTGTACATCCTCAATGTCACCAAGCTCAAGCTCATTCTTCTTTACATTGTATACATAGATGTACGCATTCTCAACAAGGTTGAACGGACGATAGTAATCCATGATAGCAACCGGACTGCTGCTTGATGTATACTTGTTTCTGTCATCCTGATTAAGTCCGAGGAAAAGCATGTAGTCCGAATATCTCTGCTGAACATCACCGTAACCTATATAAAGGTTATCCGAGAAGTCACTCTTTGTTACAGCGCCTGTTCCGCTCCAATCCTCAAAGTACTTTGCAGAATTGTTCTCAATATATCTGCCCTTCTTATCGAATGCGGTCTTTTTGTTATTGTATACAAGTCTGTATGCTGATACCTTGCCGTCATTGCCGATAAGATACTGAATTGCGTCACCGATATGGAGATCTCTGTAGCCTGTATCGAAGTCCTCATTGCCCGAGTAGTTCATCCAACCGTCCTCATAGGTTACCGACTCGGTATCATCGTCCATGTCGATTTCTACTTCCTGACCCTTGACGAAGCCCTTGATTCTTCTTACTTCCTCTCCGTCCTCTGCAATCGCATCGTTGATCTTTGAAATAAAGAAGAGATTATTTGACATTGAAACGCTTGTTGCAACATCCTCTACGATTACAAGCGCCCCCGCGCGCCCCTGACGGTCAATGTCATAGCAGGTTACGTCTGAATATGTTCTGTTTTCGAGCTCGGACGCCTTTAAGCGTCTGTACTCGCTTTCATCGCCGTCATCAAATCTCGGCATTGCGAAAATTACTGTATCCTCTGTGACAAATGTCATGCCCATGATACCGTCAATATAACGAACCGAACTCTTATTCCAGTCCTTAACGAACTCCGTATCGTTTACATAGAGCTTGAGATTGCCCTCATCATCTGTCGAAATATATTTTGAGCTCGCATCATACGGACGGTTAATGGTTGCAATCTCACCCTTGCTGTTAAGCGAGTATGTTATAAGCTCGCCTACCTTAACCTGCTGCTCGACCTCACGGAAATTTCTCTTCTGCTTGTTGATGCTTACATTGCTTGCGCAGTTCAGCTTTACAACCTCGCCGCTTGTTGTGTAGAGCTTAAGGATCGCAAGCTCCTCGCCATAGTCTGCGTATGAGTTAAGAACATAAGCATAATCTCTTAAGCTGCCTCCCTCGCCGAATGCAACAATACCTAAAAACTTACCGTCCTCAGTGATTGCGAATGTGCCGCTGTCACCCGACTGATACTGCTTATCTACATACTTTGAAAGGTCGTAGGTTTCACCGTCTATTCTTACTTCCTCGTCTGAAATTGTTCCGATTGTGCCTGTTACTACATTTCTTGAAATATAGAATATCTTACCGTCACGGTTTTCCTTCATGGTAAGTGCGTCGTTTACCTCAATATCATCAAAGGTTACCTCCGTATCACCTATGTATACCTCAACATCAATATCATCCGGATCAGCCTCAATCATGTCTGCTGTGAGGTCACCGCATTTACCGTTTTTAAGATACAATCTGTGGTTCTTCTTATCCACTCTCTCAACAAGAAGATGCTTGTATGAGTTGATAAGCACAACATTTGCCGTACCTGTACCGTCGTTGGCGATCAGTGTAACATTACCCTCATATACCTTAGAAAGTAATGCATTGATATCGGCAAGGCTGTTTGTTGTAGTGTATCTGTCGTTGTAAAGTACAGTTGCGTTTGAAGCAACTCTTACAGTTTTTGATGTTGTGGAGCCATTAATGTAATACTTAATGCCGTTTGATGTTACCTCATCGAAATCATCAATATCAAAGGTCGTTACTGTGTTCTGGTTTGACTGCTCCGTAAATGCAACAAGCTTCTCGCCATCACCCTTTACGTTGGTGTAATACGCTTTAACCTTCATTCCCACATAGTTCTTGATTGACGGTGTTATACAATCATAAACAGTAGAGCCTATCGATACCTGAGTATCGGCCATGCTTCTGTTTGCAAGACTCATATCTCCGTAACCCGTTACAACACCAGTTACCTCATATGCATCATATATCTTTTCAAGCACGGTTTCACTGCTCTTTGTATAATCACGATTGTTCAGCTCCATCGGATATACGAAAAGCGCGTTATATAAGAGCGTCGCAACATCCTTCTTGGTAAGCGCGTTTGCATTCACATTAGAAAGGTTGTTGTTGAGGTCATTTTCCGTCGCTGTCTTTATATATCCGTTCGGATATCCGCCGTTGTTCTCAGCCGCTACGCCGTAGCCGAGAGTTGTAAGCAAAATCTTTATGGCCGCATTATATGTAATCGGCTCATTGGGATTGAACTCATTTACTGCTGCTACCGCGCCGATTCCCACCAAAAGCTCAATCGCTGCTCCCTGCTCCGTTGATATATCAACGTCATCAAAGGTACTCTTGCCGCTTCCCAGCACGACGTTATATTTCATAAGCTTCGCAACATAAAGAGCGAACTCGCCTCTTGTTACGATCTCGGTACTGCCGAAGGTGCTGTCGTCCTTAGCAGCCATTATGCCGAGACCTGTTACCAGGTCTGCGGCTGTATTCTGCTTTGTATTGTCAAGGTCGGTATAGGCAAAAGCGCAAAGACTGCTTAGCATCATTCCGACCGCCAGTATAACTGCGAAAATTTTCTTAATCATCTTTTATTATTCCTCCCCATTATTTTCCTGCTGCGCAGCAATTACTCCATAGAGCACCTTTGCCGCCGCCGCACGATTGGCAGTGCCTGCCGGAGCAAACCTGTTATCGCCGACACCGTCTATAATCCCCGCCTCATAAAGAGCTGCTACCGCATCCTTTGCATAATCAGCTATGTCTGCATCGTCTGCAAATTTCTCATACTCATTGACTTTATCAAGCTTTATTTCAAGCTTATCAAGCAGCCGCATAATCATGACCGCCATATCCTGACGAGATATGTTTGCCGATGAGCCGAAGGCTGTATCGCTTATACCGTTTACAATGCCGAGCTTATATGCCGACGCTACCGCGCTGTAATACCAGTCACCTGTCTTAACATCTGCAAAGCCGCACTCTGCATTCTCATCTATGAGATCAAAGCCTCTCATAAGAATTGCCGCAAATTCAGCTCTTGTGATGCTTCTGCCCGGTGCAAACTCTGTATCCGAAATACCGTTTACTATTCCAAGACCGTTAAGCTTCAAAACCGGCTCAACCGCCCAGTCATAACCATCCATATCTCTGAATCCTGTCGGTTTTGCAGTTGTATCGGGCGCTGCTGACGCATTCGGATTTACTGTAGCCTCAGGATCTGCCGTAGCCTCAGGCTCCGCTGTAGCCTCAGGCGCTGACGTCGGCTTTATTACGGTACCGCCGCCGCCACCGCCGCCGCCTGCTGACGGACGCGAGCCTGATGTTCCCTCCTGAACTGTTGTGTCCGGTGCGGGTGTTGCATCCGGATCGGATATAGGCTCATCCCAGCCGGTGTATGCGTACATATAAGCAATATATACATCCTCTGTACCAGCAAGACGTGAGCTTATCTGCCATCTCGCAATTGTGTTGGACGTTGCCGAGTCCTGATATTCAAGTCCCGATCTTATGAGCTTGTCATTGATATACACATCAATAGTTCCGTTATCTCCGTCCATAAGAAGCTTTAAATCATACCATGTACCGGTCGTGTATCTTGAAATCGCCTTACCGTCATAGTTTATATCGTTTTTAGCAAATGTGATGGACGCTATTGTACCGAATACTGCCGCGTCTGATGCGGAACCGGTATCGGCCGTACCCTCGCCTTCATCACCGCCCGCGTCATCGGATGCCGCGCTGTCCTGCTGGAGATAGAAACGAAGCTCCGGGTTCTGGTTCATCGGGTCAAGAACCTCGTCCTTAATCATGAGCCTGCAGCGGATTGTTGATTTGCCGCTCAGCGGTGTTTCAAAGGTCTTGGCATATGTGAAGCCGTGATCATGGCTCTCATCGCGCAGCATGAGAATCGGGTTCTCATAGCCGTCCGCATAGGATGGGATAGGAATACCGCCCAATGTGTAGATATACCAATCCTTAACATCCCCGAATACGGTTGTGAACTTTGTTGTTTCGCCCTCTTTTATGTCATTTTCAAGAAGTTCCTTTTCGTAGTTGACATTGATCGCGTATCTTGTCGGCTCAATCGCTATTGATTTTAAAAGAACGTCATCTTCCGTTACGTTCTCGACAACACTGCCGTCCTTAACCTCAATCTTCTTAACCTCGTATACCTTGTTGCCGTCCTTATCCAGCTTTCCTGTATCTATGATTTGCTTCTGATTGAATATTGCGCTGTCACTCTCTGTTCCGTCGGCACTCACTGCGCGCACATCCACATAATACTTAACTCCGTTTTCAAGTCCCGTTATTACATAGCCGGTTTCGCTGCCCTGCACAGTTATTTCTTGGGCATCCGTCATATCAGCGTTTCTGCTGTAACGGATTACAAAGTGATCGGTCTTTGTATCGTACTTATTGTTCTTTAAATAAGTAAGATTATAGTTCTTGCTGTTTGCGCTGTAGGTTTTCTGCAGGTAGCTCTTGTTCTCCGATGCCGGTTCAAATTCGAGCGTGATCTGCTTGTCGAACGGTATATACTTTGTAACTCTCGGGGTGCCCGGCTTGCCTGTTGATTCCGCCTTTGTAGTAAATGAATATATATCGTCTGACATATACTCCACACCGAGGTCGTTATAGGTCTTTATTTTATATGTGTATGTCGTTTCCGGCTTAAGGTTTGTGAATACATACGAGAAATATGTATCAAAATCCGTTACAGTACGGTATTTGCTCTGGACAGGCTCCATGTCCTCATCATACTCATATTTTAATCCGTCAACATCATAATCATAGTATTTGTTAAGTGTAATTTCCTTTGCCGTTTCCTCGTTAAAGCTGCCCTCGCATACATAAAGCTTTGCTTTCGCGCGCTTTACTGTGTTAAACAGGATTTCATGACTGTTATGCGTATCAAATTTCGACGAACCGCTGCGGACGTTTTCCGCAACTGCCGGATCATCGTTTATATCCTCTACCGGCTCCTGATCTCCCGCGCAGCAGTCGTTGATGTAGTATTCAAGGTTTGTATAGCCTCTGCCCTCAAAGTCTTCGCGGCTTATGTCCTTGCCGTCAGTACTGCCCCAGCCCATAAGCTTCACATAAAAGTCCGGTATACCGTCATTATTCGAATCCCACTTACCATCACGGTAAACAGTCGGAAGCTGCGGCCAGTCGTATTCGTTCCACTCTGTGTCTATTACGTCCGAACCGAAGTAACCGTCATCAACAGTACCTGATTCATGGTCATAGTTGCCCGCGCCGTCGCCCCAGTCGCACCACTTAAGATAAACGCTGCCGTTGTTCCACGACATTCCGGCATTTACACCGGCATCATCGGTTTTTCCGTCAGTTACGGATGCGTAGTTTGAAGGCTTCGTAAGCTTGTTGTTGTCAATATCATAAATATCGAATGCATCGTATACATCGTCTGTGTCCTTGTAATCTCTGAGCTCTACAAGGTACTTCTGATTTGTGAACGGATCAATTGCGTAAAGTGAGTCAAGATGCGTTGTCTTGTCGCCCATTGTGACATATTTCTTAACCTCATCTACGGTATAATCCGACAAATCTGTAACCGTGCCGCCATCTATATCATACACAATCATACCGTTCTTATCGAGATACTTGGTTTCGGTATGAACATCAAGACCATATGCCGTTTCCTTATCATAGTCCTCCGGAAGCTCAATGCCGTAGCATTTAGCGCCCTTCATGAAGTCCGATAAGATCATAAGTCTTGTGCGTCCCTCCGCAAGATAACGTCTTGTCAATATGTCGCCGCCGATTCTGCTTCTTGAGCCTGCGTTTGTGAGAACATATTTTGCAGTCTCCTGCGGTGTGTAGGTCTTAACAGCAGCCGCGACAAACGGATATGGCATGAGCGTATTTCCCTGCTTTGAAACAAGTGATGAATTGTAGTCCGAAAGGCTTATATCGCCGGGGAAAATCATATCCTGATACGGCGATGCGATATTTGAATATCCCGATGCCGAGAAGGATGCCATCTCATCGCCTACAACCTTTTCCTCGTCCGACCCCGACTTAAGCTGTCCGTTCCACAGACCGCCTGTTATATTCGGCGATGACGATGAAACAGCTCTTGCTCCGGAGGTGTTGTCATAGTTATTGATTGTATATGTAAACAGACCGCCGGAATATGTTCTGCCCTGGAAGTACTTATATGAGCCTGCGCTGGTTACATTTGATGATGAACCGCCCGGATTCGGATTGCCCTTGAGTACCATATTGTTTACAATATTGAATTTCGGGTTTGCCCCCATCCACTCGTAGTTGCAGATATCAAAGGTGTACTTTGAGTTTGCTACTACATTGTTTCTTACATCTATATACTCGTTATCAATGATACGCGGAGCGCGCTGTCCGCAGTCCGCTATATAATTACCGTAGAAGGTTCCGTAGTTTGCTCTGAACATTCCGGCATAATTATGCTTGCCCTTTTCATGCGGAGTGTTCCAGTAAAGTCCCTTGGAAATCATGCAGTTTGACATTGTGACTTCCTTACCGTCTACACGGAAGCCCATATCTACACCCCAGCACATTGAAATATGGTCAAGCACTATACGCTTATTGTTGCCGCTTACGGTGAGAGGGTCCGACTGATATGTATCTCCCGCCTTTCTTACGTTGCCTATTCTTATGCTTATGTTTCTTATAATTACATCGTGTACGTTTGAAAGGTTGATGCCGTATCCTTTGAGCTGGATACCCTCGCCAGGAGCCGTCTGTCCTGCGATTGTAACGTTTGAACCCTTGTCGCCCTTGAGAACAATCGCCTTGCCGTTTGATGTGAGGTCGATTGTACCGCCGACATCAAACACAATCGTTCTTGCGCCGTCCTTTTCCTCAACAGCTTCCTTAAGCGAACCCGGACCGTCAGCGGCAAGCGTGGTTACATGGTATACATAGCCGTATGCGCCGCCGCGTGTCTGTGTGCCGTAGCCCTGAGCACCCGGGAAGGACTTAACCTCCTCATATGCCTTAATTGCTACTTCATAGTTCTTTATTTCCGATACCTCTCCGGATGTGATGGTTGCGGTCATTGTGATGATATGCGAATCCTTCTCCGGCTGCTTAACGAGTGTACCGTCGCTGAGCATCCATTCTTCATCGCCCGATACCCATTCAATCTTTACATTGCTCTCATCGGCTGTAGTGATCGTTGTCGGAAGATGAAGGCTTATGGTTGTTACCTTAGGCTTATCCTCACTGAAATTGAGCAGCTTCAGCTGCTCCTGTGCATACTTGATTTTTTCGCTGTCCGTTACAGGCTCGCTCGCAACCGTAAATCCTTCGGACAGGGCCTCTTCTTCATCGGCCTCAGGCGTCTGGGAAGCGGGTTCCCCGTCAGCCTCGTCTGCTCCCCCGGCTTCATCCGCCTCATTGCCGCCGGACTTCTGCTCCTCATCCTCTGCTTCGGCCGGCATCTCGGTTACTTCTGTCTGAAGAACATCTTCTGCTTCAGGCATATCTGCCGCTGACACGCAGGGGACTGCCGCCGCAATCATTGAAGCTGTAATCAGCGCCGAAAGCGAGCGGATTAATTTAATATTCATTCATTTTACCTCCGATTTTTTCATATAATTCTGCACCGTGTGCAAACTATATCTTACATACGCAAAGCCGAGTAAATTTTTAACTTTCTCGGCTTGCATACATGTTAAATTTCCTTAATTTTCAGCTTCAACCGCTGCTTTTGTTCTCTCGTAGACTGTTGTCTGAAGCTCCTCGAACTTTTCAAGACCTACCTTCTTCATATCGCTGAGATACTGATTCCAGTCGTCATCATTGTTCGGATCACTTTCGCCCATAAAGAATCGTGCCATATACTCATCACGCTTAGCATTAAGAGCTGTTTCGAGGTCCGTGAAATCATCCTGCTCATCATCGGTGTATCTCATCGGGAACTCATCGAAATAGTAGTAATCGTCGTGAGCCATAAACGCGTCATAGAGCTTGTCAATTTCCTCTCCGCGGTACTCCTGGAACATCTTCGGGTGCTTGATGAAGGTGTTGGAAAGCGTGCCGTATACCTTGTTTATCTTGTCGCCCTTAGGATTGAACTTATCATGATACCAGCCATCCTTGACCTCAGGCTGACCGTTTACCATCTCATAGCTGCCCTCTGCGCCGTACTTTGCCGCCTCTTCGTCGGTAAGTCCGTAGGTAGTAAAGATCTGACCCTCCTCGGTAGCGCACCAGTCATAATACTTGAGAATCGCGTCATATCTCTCCGGAGTGTCAAGAAGCTTTGCGCTGAATGCCGGACCCCAGTTTGAATATGACGGGTCCTTCTTATATATGGTACCCTTTTCAGGATATGCGGTAACCATATCGCCCGACCATGCCCACTTGCCGGTATTTCCGTTTACGTTGGTCTTGCTGTCGAAGGTGTCTACATTATATACATAGTTATATGTAAGGAACGCGTTGTTCTGCGCGCAGCGTGAGTAGAAGGTATCCTTTTCTATTGAAAGAATCTGCTTATCAATAATACCCTCGTTATAGAGCTTATTAATGAACTTATACATCTCTCTCGCATTGTCTGTGGTCAGCGCGTACGGAATAAATTCGCCCGTCACCGGATCTATGCAGGAATGTGTCTGGAAAACAAGCTCCGGAATCCAGAACATCTGGAAGAAGCCTGTAAGAGAGCTCTTCTTCTGACCGTTTGACGAGATAATAATTCTGTCAGGATATTTTTCCTTGATCTTCTTGCAAGCCTCATAAAACTCGTCTGCGGTCTGAGGGAACTCTATTCCCAACTCATTAAATATATCCTCTCTGTACAGCCAGCACATCTGAACCTTTTCCTGACGTACCGTCGGGAGATAGTAGAGGTTGCCGTCCGAGTTTGACGCAAGAGCCACAACGTCGTCAACCTTGTCGCCCCAGAGCGCCTTCCAGTTCGGGAGCTTATCCACATCTATCGGCGCAAGATACATATCCTTACCCCATGATCTGTAGTTTACCTCTTTTCCGCCGATCGTGATGTCAGGCTCGCTGCCTGTGGCAAAGTATGTATTTGTCTTTGTCTCCCAGTCAGCTCTCGGGATTCTGTCATAAATGAACTTTATGCCGAATTTTTCTTTAATAAACTGATTAAATACCGTGTCCTCCTCTGTCGGATACTCATTGTCATCCTGAGTATACATATTGAAGGTGTACACATATGTTTTATTTCCGTTTTCGTCTATTTCCTCTGTAACCTGCTTGTTACAGCCTGCCGCCATCGGAACCGCAAGCGCGGCGGTGAGCAGCAGAGCAAATACTCTTTTCAATTTCATATTTGTCGTCTCCTTATTCGTCTTAGGATTAACCCTTAACCGAACCAACCATTACGCCCTTAACAAAATACTTCTGAATGAACGGATATACAATAAGCATCGGAAGAATTGAAAGGAACAGTGTAGCGTACTTTAAGCTCTCTGTGTTCGTAGCGTTTTCGGTCATCATTGATGTATCACCCATTGCGGCAAGCTCCGCAGCCATCTGGTTCTGCATAATAATCTGTCTGATTATGAGCTGGAGCGGGAACTTTGTTTCGCTCTGCAGATAAAGCATAGCGTTGAACCATGAGTTCCACATATATACGCCGTAGAAAAGACCTACGGTCGCAAGCGCCGCCTTTGAAAGCGGAAGCATAATCTTCCAGAAAATCGTAATCTCATTTGCGCCGTCTATGAACGCCGCCTCCTCAAGGCTCTCGGGAATACTCTCGAAGAACGATCTCATAACAACGAGGTTATAGGTCGAGATCGCCGACGGAAGAATAAGCGCCCACATGCTGTTCATAAGACCGAGGTTCTTAACTACCAGGTAGTTAGGAATTGTACCGGCTGTGAAGAACATTGTGAAGATTACTATCTTTGAGAAGAAGCCCTTGAACGCAACTCTCTCCTTTGCTCTTGAGAGCGGATATGCCATCGTTGTTGTGAAAAGCAGTGATACTATTACATACATCACAGTGTATATTACCGAGTTCACAAACGATCTTGGAATTGTGCCTGCTTCAAATATTACCTTATACGCTTCAAGATTAAATTCTACCGGAAGGAATACGACCCGTCCGCTCTCGTATGCCGTTGTGCTTGAAACGGATACCGAGAATATGTAGATTATCGGATATAGTGTTATAATCATCAGGATTGCTATAAACAGGAATATTACAACGTTAAGCACCTTTGATGATAACGAATTATCTTTTACCATTATGTTATGTCCTCCTTCCGCTGATTACCACAAGCTTGTATCTGTGAGCTTTCTTGAAACGAAGTTAGCTCCGAGAACAAGGATTACGTTTATGATTGAGTTGAAAAGACCAACAGCCGAAGCGTAGTCAAATTCACCCTTGCCGATACCCATATTATAAACGTAGGTACTTAAAATCTGTGACTTAGGATATGTAACCTCTCTCTGGAGGAGGAGGGCCTTATCCGAACCCAATGACATGATCTTACCTACCTGCATAACGAGAAGGATTACGATTGTCGGCTTAATAAGCTGAACCGAAATATACCACATCTTCTGAACTCTTGACGCGCCGTCGATTGTGGCAGCCTCATAAAGCTCCTGGTCGATACCCGAAAGCGCCGCTATGTAAACGATAGCGCTCCAGCCTATACCCTGCCATACGTCCGAAGCAACATATATGGTTCTGAACCACTGTGTCTTATCAAGGAAGGAAATGCCCTCTTTAAGGATTCCGCATTTTAACAGGAACTGGTTGATAATACCCTCATTCATGTAATTATCGGCGCCTGCGGCGGTACCCTGCGATGAAAGGAACAATGTAAGCATACCTGCAACAGCCGCAACCGAAACGAAGTGCGGGAGGTATGAAATTGTCTGAACAGTCTTTTTAACATGTACATTGCTGATCTCGTTGATAAACAATGCAAGGATGATTGCCAACGGGAACAGCCATACAATATGAAGGATTGACAGCGCTATTGTGTTCCAGATATAATTCCAGACATCCGGCGTGCTCAGGAATCGGATGAAATGTCTCATACCGAAATTTGACGCCCACGGGCTGGCAAGAATACCAAGACCGGGCTTATAGTTCTTAAATGAAATAATCAAGCCGCCTATCGGAATGTAGTGGAAAATAATATAGTATATCAATCCAGGAATCATAAGCAGCATTAAAAACTTACTCTTCTTGAATTTATGTATCTCAGCTTTCCACCATGCTGAAATACCGTGCTCTTTTTTTTCTACGACCTGTGATGTCTTTTTAGAAGCCATAGAAATTCCCTCCTTTAAATATTTATCTTTTATACAGTTTAACATATTTACCAGTTAAAAGCAAGACCCTTTTAATAAAATTGCACAATTTTCACAAGAAAGTCCGAGTTTTGAAAGTTTTTTACTTTTTTCTTGCCATTTATCTTTTCTGCGCCATTCATTTTTTCTAAATTATTGACTTTTATTTGAAACTATGCTATAATCACTTTAGATTGAGTTGATGGGAGGGGGAAATAATTATGTTGCCGGACGGCAAAAAATTCTACATAGAAAAATTGTATGAAGATGATTCGAGCGGCATGAAGCATTCACATTTTCATGATTTTTATGAAATTTATTATCTTCTTGAAGGTACGCGGCGCTATTTTATAAATCATACCATTTATGATGTTGTTCCGTGTGATGTTCTTCTCGTAAACAAAGGTGATGTTCATCTTTCACAAAGTCCGGAGCCTTCCAGATACGCGCGCTGTCTTATAACCTTCTCTGATGAATTTCTTGACGGTCTCGGACCTGAATTTGATAAAAGCTTTCTGCTCAAGGTTTTTGACAACAAGAAGCTTCACATACCCGAATCCATGCAGAACTCCTTTAATATGCTCATAAACAGAGCCGAAAGCAAAATAAACAATGATGACATATTTTCGGAATATTCCTCAAAAATCTATCTGCTTGAGCTGCTTGTAACGCTCAACAAGCTCGCATCAAAGTCAACGTATCCGCTTATAGACAACCTTTCGGTATACGAGGACAGAATTCAGGACGTATGCCATTATATATGTAATTATTACAACGAGCCGATAACGCTTGATCAGATGGCGAAAATTGCATATATGAGCCCTACATATTTTTCAAAGAAATTCAAGCGTGTAACCGGCTTCGGCTTCAAGGAATATCTCAATAACATAAGAATTAAAATGGCGACAAATATGCTTGTGGAAACGCAGTATTCCATAACGGAGATCGCCTCTTTCTGCGGCTATCACGACAGTAACTATTTCGGAGATGTGTTTAAAAAGATAGTCGGGGTTTCGCCTAACAAATATAGAAAAGATCATTTTATTCTTTAGAAGAGACAGAAAAACTGTCTCTTTTACTGTTTTATGCGGTTTTCAAGTCAGGCAAGCCTTGAGACGCCTTATTCCGAGCCTGATTTTTTCGTTATCGAGATCCCCTATGCCTATTACAAGCCGGTCGTTTTCAACAGGCGCGATATCCTTATTCACATTATAGGAATTGAGCGAAAGAAGCTTAACTCCCGCCCTCCGCGCGCGCGCTTTCACCTCATCCGCGCCGAACGGCGCAAGCTCCGCGGATATATATGTACTCGCGCTTTCACCGTAAAATTTAATATCATTTCCGAAAGCGTCTAAAAGGCAGTCCTTCAGAAATCCGCGCCGTTCCTTGTAGATTTTACGCATATTCTTGTAATGCTTCGCGAAATATCCCCTGCTTATAAATTCCGCAAGCGCGTACTGCTCCTGCTTTGAAACGAGGGAGTAATAATAAACGTGCTTTCTTTTCCACAGCTCCAGCAGCTTTTCCGGAATAATCATATACGCGGTTTTAAAGGCGGGCGATATTGAGCGCGAAAACGAGCTGAGATATATTACTCTGTTTTCCGTGTCCATACTGTAAATCGTTTTTTTCTTAACCGCTTGAAGCTCCGCGTCATATCCATTTTCGACTATGTATCTGTCGGGCGCGGAATACGCCCATTTGAGAACAGCTTCGCATATTTGGGGAGAAATACCTTCGCTTCTGGGGAACCGTGTGTCAGTCTCAACATAGAGAACGCTTCCGCCGGATTTATAGAGCGCGTCAGCGTCAAACTCGTAGGCGTTTATCGGAAGCGTGACGATTTTTCGTCCGTAGGAGGACAGCGCGTAATAAAAATGCGTGTCGCACGGATTTTCAAGAATATATCCCGTGTCCGGCGGAAATATTGCCGAAAGTGAGGTAAGCAGATATTCCGCGCCCGCCCCGACTATAATCTGCGACGGCGAGCATTTTATATCGCGGCAGGAATAAAGGTACTTTGAAAGCTCATTTCTGAAATGGAACTCACCGCCTTTTTCCGGATATGAAAAAATGTCCGTTCCGTAGTTATAGAGAATATCCTTCAGGATTTTGGCGTATGAAGTTCTCGGTAAATGTGAGACGTCTGTTCCGTTCGGACTGAAAACAATCTCCTCCGCCGCGGCATTTTCCCACGGGATATCGCTACCGTAGAGAGAGGCTTTAAAGGATACGACATATCCTCTCCGTGGTATTGAAATAATATAACCCGTGTCCTGCAGCATTTTATACGCGCCGTCAACTGTGGTCTGGGCGATGTTTAAGTCCTCTGCCATAGCGCGCCTTGTTGGAAGCTTCATTCCGTTTCTCAGTCTGCCGCTGAGAATTTCCTCGACAATAGCGTCATAAAGCTGAATATACAGCGGTTTTCCCTTTATCTTTCCAATATTTATATCCATTTTTCCGCCTCCTCTGTTCTATAATACCACAGAAATCCTCCCGATACAATAAAAATTTTTCTGGTATTAAAAAATATATTATCTGTGGTACTGTTTTTTTGGTATGATATGATGTATTATTAAAATAAGATGATACGACATAGCTTGCATTAAGTACCCTGTATTTTAATCGTACTTAATGCAAGCGGTTAATACCTCTTTTGACTAGGTTTTCTTCATTGCATTGACTATAGAAAACTT
>JBJEIV010000111.1:0-17694 GCA_051877395.1 Candidatus Ornithomonoglobus sp. | reverse complement strand
TTGTCGGCTTGTCATTCTTTATGATTTTTTGGGGGAACGACAGGCTTTCGGATCTTCAGAAAATTCTTATGGCATCGCTTATGGCTCTGCCACTGCATCAGTTTGAGGAATACGCGATGCCCGGCGGCGGTCCCATTGTAATAAACAGGGCGTTTTACAGCGAGCAGAAGCTATACCGTCATTATCCGGGAAACTGGAACTCGATTATGATAGTAAATCTGTCGGCGTACATATTTTACGCGGCGGCGCTGATATTCCCGAAATTGCTGTGGCTCGGTATCGCGACAATGCTTTTTAATCTGTTTCAGGTACTCGGTCATGTGTTTGAGATGAATATTAAGCTTAAAACATGGTATAATCCCGGCTTGGCGACTACGTTATTTTTGTTTCTGCCGATAAGCGTATACTATATTTATTATATTTCATCAGCCGGAATAAGCTCCGGCGCGGACTGGTTTTTCGGTGTATTAATGCTTGCGGCAATTCTTGCGCTGACGGTTATTCTGCCCGTGCAGTGCTTAAAGGATAAAAATTCTCCGTATGAAATACCCGAATGGCAGAATGAGCAGTTTGAGAAGGTATGCAAAGCGGCGTCGCTCGGTAAAAACAAATGACATGGAGGCATAGAATATGAAGAAAAAGCTTTGGGATAAATTGAAAAAATAGCGGTTTTGTGAGGCATGGGCGCGTCAGCGCTCATGCCCTTTTGTTCAATGAAAAGCTGAAGCTTGTTCTGCCGTTTTCGGATTTAACCGCAAGCGTTCCTCCGAAGCTTGTGCAAAGGCTGTCCGCTATTGCGAGACCGAGACCGTAGCCGCCGCTTTCCCTTGAACGCGATTTGTCCGCGCGGTAAAAGCGCTCGAAAATATGCGGCAGGTCCTCTTTGCTTATTTCACCTGTGTTTTCAACGGAGAAAACAGCCTTATCGCTGTCAGATTTTAAAATGATATTTATTTCTCCGTTTTCGGGCGTGTATTTCAGCGCATTATCCATAAGAATGAGGACGAGCTGTTTAAGCCCTCCCTGTGACGCGTTTACATACAGTTCCGGCTCAGACGTATAATTAAGCCTGAGTTTTTTTTCAAACGCGACAGCCTCCGATTCGAGGATAACGTCCTCGACAATATCGGAAAAGGACACGTTGGAAAGAATTTTTTCTCCCTTGTCCGAGTCGGATTTTGCAAGATAGAGCAGGTCGTTTGTGAGCTGGGTCATTCTGTCGGTTTCATCCTTGATATATATAAGCCATTTCTTTTCCTCTCCAATAGTGCTTTCAGGCTTTGAGAGCAGCACATCGGTATTTGCGCTGATGCTTGCAAGCGGTGTGCGAAGCTCGTGAGACGCGTCCGCCACAAACTGTTTTTGCTTGTTGTATGCTTCCTCAATAGGTCGTATTGAGCGGTTCGCGCTGAAAAGGCTTATAATAAAAGTTATCGCCGTTGATACGGCTGCGGCAAGGATGAGGATTATAACAAGGCGGAAAA
This sequence comes from Candidatus Ornithomonoglobus sp., assembly GCA_051877395.1. Taxonomy (GTDB): domain Bacteria; phylum Bacillota; class Clostridia; order UBA1381; family UBA1381; genus Ornithomonoglobus. The sequence continues at coordinate 16,210 of JBJEIV010000111.1, read as the reverse complement.
GGATTTTTTTCTGCGCTGAATTGGGGGTGAAGGCTACGATATACCCCTCGCCGTAGGGTATTGCCTTATATGCCCAGCTGTCGATATCAAGCCTTGCCGAGCCTTCATGTCTGCCGGACACTACAATGCTTTTTACAATGTCGGCATAATCCGCTTCAACCATGTTGAAATTTGTGTTGGCGGATATAACATTGCCCTCTGAGTCGGCATATACTGAAAATTCGGCGCTGAATCTGTCAGCATCGGGAGGACGGCGATTTCCGTCAAAGGCGGGCGTGTTTCCCTCCCCTCCGGACGCGGGAGGAGAGCCTTCAAAGGACCTTTCACCCTGATTTCCGCCGGAGGAAAAGCCGTTCTGCATTCGTTGTGCGCGCTCTATCCTCTGGATTGACATTTCTATTGTTCTGGAAAGCTGACCGTCTATCTGGCGGCTGATATAGCTGTAAGTTGTCAGGTATATTGCGGTAAGGCAGCATATTACCAGCGCGGCAGTCACCGCAAGATTTGAAAGAAGCAGCTTGTTTCTTAATTTTTTAAACATAGCCTCACTCCCCCGCTGTCAGCTTATATCCAATGCCGCGCACCGCCTTTATCTGCACGCCTGAATGAACGCGCCTGAGCTTTTTGCGCAGAAAGGACACATAAACCTCGACATGATTTGCTTCTGCCTCCGAGTTAAAGCCCCACAGCTTCTCTATAATCTGCTCCTTGGACGATATAATATCCTTATGAAGAATGAGATATTCAAGTAGCTCCGATTCCTTGCGCGTGAGCATGATTTCAGAAGCGCCGCAGGTGAGCTTAAGCGTCTGTGTATCAAGGGAAATATCATCACAGACGAGCGCGTCCGCGCCGACAATTTCACCCCGCCGTCTGCCCAGCGCTCTCACCCTTGCAAGCAGCTCCTCGGTATTAAAGGGCTTTGTAAGATAGTCGTCCGCGCCGGCATCAAGTCCCGAAACCTTATCCGATATTTCTCCCTTGGCGGTAAGAAGTATGACCGGAGCATTTATGTTTTGCCTGCGTATTTCCCTCAGAACGGAAAGCCCGTCAAGCTTAGGGAGCATTATATCAAGAATAATTACATCATATATTCCGCAAAGCGCGTCATCAAGTCCCGCTTCCCCATCGTTTTCACTGTCAACGGTGTAGTTCTGTTTTTTCAGAAGCTGCACCAATGCCTCGCAAAGCCGTATTTCGTCTTCAACAACAAGTATTCTCATTTTTAACGTACCCCTTATTTTTATATCTGTATATACATTGTAGCATATAGCTAAAAAAAAATCAATTAACGAAAAAAATTTTATTCTTTTAAGGTTGATTTAAGATAAATAATGTATAATCTGATTAAAATTAAGGTAAGGATAAAGTAAAAACGGAGGGTAAACAATATGGGACAGATCGGAGCGGACATAGCTTCATTGCTTAATGCGTCATCGACAATGACAATAGGAGAAGAGCTGATCACATTGCTGGCAGCCTTGATATTCGGATTAGTGATTTCTATTACATATATGAAAACACAGAAGCAGGAGGGATATTCCCAGAGCCTTGCGCTTACGCTCACAATGCTGCCTGTGATCCTCGCGATGATAATTATGTTTGTAGGCTCCAATGTAGCGCGCGCATTCTCACTTGCGGGAACGCTTTCAATAATTCGTTTCCGCTCGGCGCCCGGAGAGCCGAAGGATATAGGCTATATATTCTTTGATATTGCGGCGGGTCTTGCGTGCGGCGTAGGTCAGTTTATGTACGGCGCGCTGTTTGTAATAATAGTATGTCTGTTTATGACAGCGCTTAATGTGTTCCGGTTCGGAACGCCGAAAACGGGCATAAAGACCTTAAAGATAACGATTCCCGAGGATCTTGACTATCAGAACGCGTTTAATGATATTCTTGATAAGTATGCCGCGCACTACACATTAAAGAAGGTTAGAACAACGGACCTCGGCTCGCTCTTTGAGCTTGAATATAGAATAAACATGAAGAACGACAGTGATGATAAGAAGCTCATTGACGAGCTTCGGTGCAGAAACGGCAATTTAAGCATAATTCTTTCTTTGGCGGAATCTCCTCTATAATTATATCAAAATTTTCCTGCAAATACCTTGTGGGAAAATTTTTTGCTTTTTTATAAAAAAGATATTGATTTTTTGTTTTGACTGTGCTATAATAGTCAGTGATGAAAAGATTTTCGAATGTTACATTATTTATTATAGAAATTACTTTTCACCCTTTTATCCTATACCTGTTAAAAAACACCGCTTGTCGGTGTTTTTTATCTTTATGGTATTTTTTTTATTATGCAGAAATTCCAATAAAAAATGTGGGAGAAAATAAAAATAATCTTGACGTATTCAACAAAGTATGATACAATATTATAAATTAAAATGAGCATTATGTACGGAAATATGCTTATATTCAAGTAAAGAAAGAGGTAATTATTATGAACATCAAAAAAATTATGGCTGTGGCAGCAGCCGGCGCAATGACAGCTTCAGCTCTTGCTGGCTGCGGAGGCTCATCAACAACAGAAGGCACACAGAGCGGCGATAAGGTTTACAAGATCGGTCTGTGCCAGCTTGTACAGCATGACGCTCTTGATGCGGCAACACAGGGCTTTGAGGACAAGCTCACAGAGCTTCTCGGCGAGGGAAATGTTGAGTTTGACCTGCAGAACGCTGCGGGTGATTCGGCAACCTGTTCAACAATTGTAAATCAGTTCGTATCAGCTGGCGATGATCTTATCTTCGCAAACGCTACAGCGTCACTTCAGGCTGCGGCATCGGCAACTGCTGATATTCCTATTGTGGGAACATCGATCACAGATTATGCAACAGCGCTTGACATAACAGACTGGACCGGCACAACCGGCAGAAATATCACAGGTACATCAGACCTTGCTCCGCTTGCAGAGCAGGCAGCAATGTTTAAGGAGCTTCTTCCGGACGCGAAGAACATAGGCTTGATCTACTGCTCAAGCGAGCCGAACTCAAAGTATCAGGTGGATATAGTAGCAGAGGAGCTTGAGGCTCTCGGCTTCACAACAAAGCTTTATCCGTTTGCTGATTCAAACGATGTTGCGGCTGTAACAACAACAGCATGTGATGAGAGCGACGCTCTTTACATCCCGACAGACAATACTGCTGCGGCTAATACAGAGATCATAGCAAACATCGCGAATCCGGCAAACAAGCCGATTATTGCGGGCGAAGAGGGTATATGCGCAGGCTGCGGTATCGCAACACTTTCAATTTCATACTACAGCATCGGTGAGATCGCGGGCGAAATGGCTTACGAAATTCTCGTAAACGGCGCGGATCCTTCAACAATGGAGATCAAGTATGCAGAGGATCTTACAAAGAAGTATTCGGCAGAAAGAGCAGAGGCGCTCGGAATTACAATTCCTGAGGGCTATGAGCCGCTTGCCGCTGAATAATAATTAATACTTATTAAGAATGATTGCGGGAGGGCAGCGGTGCCCTCCTCTGCACCTAGATGCAGGGGAGCGCGCTCTGAACTCCCGTTTTCCGGTAGTATGGAAGGAGAAATAATATGCTGGGATTCCTTGGCGCAATGCCGGGCGCTGTTGCTCAGGGTATAATCTGGGGCTTAATGGCAATCGGTGTATACATTACATTCAGGATTCTGGATGTTGCCGACCTTACGGTTGACGGTACTATGGCAACCGGAGGCGCAACGCTTGTTGTGTGTGTAACATCGGGAATGAACGTAGGGCTTGCAATGCTTATTGCCTTTATAGCGGGCTGCCTTGCGGGTCTTGTGACAGGCTTATTAAATACAAAATTCGGAATACCCGCAATTCTTGCCGGTATACTGACACAGCTTATATTGTATTCGGTGAACCTGCATATCATGTCGCAGAAGGCAAATCTGCCGCTGTCGGTTGAGAAGTACAATATTCTTCTCTCGCTGCGCAGTATTCCGCAGGCAATACTTGTAGGCGGCATATTCGTTATAGTCATTATCGCGCTGCTCTACTGGTTCTTTGGTACGGAGCTTGGTCATTCATTAAGAGCCACAGGCTGCAATCCGAACATGGCAAGGGCAAACGGTATAAATACAGATACAAACAAGATCATCGGTCTTATACTTTCAAACGGGCTTGTCGCATTGTCGGGCGCAATGCTTTCGCAGTATCAGGGCTTCTGTGACATCAACATGGGCAGAGGAGCTATCGTAATCGGACTTGCCGCTGTTATCATAGGCGAGGTTATATTCGGTAAAATATTCAAAAATTTTGCGCTTCAGCTTCTCGCGGCTGTATTCGGCGGCATAATATACTATATAGTAATAACATTGGTTCTCAGAATGGGACTTAACGCAAATGACCTGAAGATGTTCTCAGCTCTTGTTGTTGCAGTATTCCTCGGAATACCCTTCTGGAAGCGTAAGATTGCCGAAATGCGTTCATCAAAGGAGGCAGTCTGATGTTAAAGGTAAACGGAATTTATAAAACCTTCAATAAGGGAACGATAAACGAGAAAAAAGCGCTTAACGGCATTGACCTTGAGCTTAACGAGGGCGATTTTGTAACGATTATAGGCGGAAACGGAGCAGGAAAATCAACGCTTCTTAACAGCATATGCGGCGTGTTCCCTGTTGACCGCGGAAGCATCATGATTGACGGAAATGATATAACAAAGCTCCCTGAGCACAAAAGGGCAAAGTATCTCGGACGCGTATTCCAGGATCCGATGATGGGAACGGCGGCGGATATGCAGATTGCGGAAAATATGTCGCTTGCATACCGCAGAGGAATGAGACGCGGAATAAAGTGGGCAATACCGCACAAGGAGCTTGAAATGTATAAAGAGCAGCTGAGCCAGCTGGGACTTGGACTGGAAAGCAGGCTTACGTCAAAGGTCGGACTTCTTTCAGGCGGTCAGCGTCAGGCTCTGACGCTTCTCATGGCGGTTATGAAAAAGCCGAGACTTCTTTTGCTTGACGAGCACACAGCGGCGCTTGACCCAAAGACCGCGGCAACCGTTCTGGAGCTTTCGGATAAGTTTATTGCCGAGGGAAATCTCACGGCAATGATGATCACCCATAACATGAACGACGCCATCACACACGGCAATAAGCTCATAATGATGCATGAGGGACGCATTATTTACAGTGTGGAGGGCGAGGAAAAGAAGAAGCTTACGGTTGAAGATCTGCTGAAGAAATTCTCGGAAATCAGCGGTAAGGAATTTGCGAATGACCGCGCGCTGCTTAACTGATAGATAAAAGCTATGACTGCTTCGTTTTACGGAGCAGTTTTTGTTTAATGTAAACCCTTTTTTGTTAATAATAGCTATAAGACTGTATAGAAAGGAGCTTGTGATTATAAAATGAAATACGCATTGGCGCTTGCGGGCGGCGGCACACGGGGCGCGTTTCAGGCGGGTGTGTGGAAGGCCCTTAATGAGATGAATATGGAAATTCCGGCGATTGCCGGAACCTCGATCGGAGCCGTAAACGGAGCGATGTTCGCAATGGGCGCGGATCCATCGGAGCTGTGGCTCAAGACGGATATAAGCGATATAGTTGAGATCGGAGAAAACGACGGCAATCTGTTTTCGGTAAAGTCGCTGAAGGCAGTGTTAACAGAGGGATTTAAAGGCGGTCTTGACACGGCGCCCTTTAAAAAGCTGCTTTATTCGCTGATTGACGAGGAGTCATTGAGGCAGTCACCTGTGGATTACGGACTGTGTACCTATTCCGTAACCGATAAAAAAAGCGTTGAGCTTTTTAAGGAGGATATGCCCAAGGGAAGGCTTGTGGATTATATTCTTGCAAGCGCATGTTTTCCTATGTTTAAGAATATAGTGATAGATGATAAGGAGTACACGGACGGGGGCGTTCAGAATAATCTTCCGTCAGGAATGCTCATAAGCCGCGGTTATGATACAATAATCACGGTCTCAGTAAACGGAATAGGCTTTGTACGTGATGTTGACCGGTGCGGCGTAAATATAATAAGCATAGACTCCCCCGCTCCCGAAGTAGGACTGATGGAGTTTGACCACAAGGCGATCCGGCGCAGCATGAAAAGCGGATATTTTGAGACCCTGCGTACCTTCGGAAAATGCAGAGGTGAGAACTATTTTATTGATACAGATTCATATAATAAGTTTGTTTCACAATACGGATACAGTCTTATAAAGGGCTTGGAGCTTGCGGCTGAGTTCTCTGATGTGGACAGATGCCGTATGTACACAGCGGAAGAGCTTGCGGATACCGTAATGAGAAGCTATATGAATAATACACGGCTGAAGCGCATGACGGAGATAATAAGAAATTCAGGCTCCGGTTTTATACGTGAAAAGCTGGATGTCCTCGGAAATCTGTTCCATGCGGCAAATACCATTGTATACCTGCAAAAAAGTGAATAAAAATAGTAAAATACTCTTGTAATTTGTCAAAAAAAATTATATAATAGATGATATTTAAAATAATATAAAAGGATCATACAATGAAGAAATTTTTCATAGTAGTAATTCTGCTTGGTGTACTGCTGATTGCAGGCTACGGTATTTCCTATTTTATATCGCCTGTAAAATCAGTGACTCTCGAGGAATACGGACACGAGGTTGGAATTACAACTGAACATGCGTATATTGTTCGTGATGAAAGCGTATATTATGCGGGAGCCGCGGGAACCGTATATGATTCTGTCGCGGAGGGCGACAGGGTTTCGCGTGATATGCACATCAGCACGGTATATAAAGGAAGCGTTGACACTGCGGCCCTGCGCGAGCTGCGCGTTATGGATGATGAGATAAGCCGCATAGGCTCTGACAGCATAGGAATTGCCGCGGCAGACGGGGCGACTGCGGAAAATGAAATTTCAAAAAGAATGGAGAGTATTCCGGAGCTTGCATCGTCAGATGATATTGAAAAAATACATGAATATAAAAATGATATAAACAGTCTGCGCAATGGCGGTGAATTGACGGAAGGAGCCGAGCTGGAAGCCTTGAAGAGTCAGCGCGAGGAATATGAGGCAGGACTGTCAAGTGAAAAAAATGATATAATTTCAGATCGTTCGGGAATATTTTCAACATATATCGACGGACTTGAAACCATACTTACACCTGAGGCTGTGCAGACCTATGATGCGGAATATATAAGAACACTTACGGCGGGAAGCAGCCATTATGAAACGGGAAATCTCGTTGCCGCAGGGGATCCGGTATGTAAGGTTATGAACAATCATATCTGGTATATCCTCGGAATAACAGACAGTGAGCATGCCGCAATTCTTAACAGTGCGGAAAATGTGATCGCAAGGTTTACAAACCTTTCGGGAGCGAGCGCAAAGGGAACGGTGGAATATGTCTCCGAGCCTGACGCAAACGGAGAATGCGTGTATCTTATCCAGATACCGTCATATATAGACAGCGCGTTTTCGTACAGAAATATTGACGTGGATGTTATCGTTGAGGAATATGACGGATTTAAGGTGCCTACCGAGGCGATCCGAACAGGCGAAATGATAAATGATTATTATGTATATGCGACCAAAGGCTCTGATACTTACCAATGTAAGTGTGATGTTCTTTATACAGACCCGACAGACGGCTTTTCAATAATACAGTCAAGCGAGGATGCGGAGGTTAAGCTTTCATCTATGGAAAGACTGATTGTGGGTGAACGCTGATACAAAAAACGGAAGACAGGAGTGTGATAGCAGGTGGGCGTTAGAGAGAATCTGACAGCAGTAAAAGCGCGTATAGCCGCGGCGGCAATTGCATGCGGCAGAACTCCGGAGGAAATAAAGCTTGTTGCGGTCACAAAAACATATCCGACAGAGGTAATGAATGAAGCAATAAGACTTGGCGTTACGGATATCGGCGAAAATAAGCCACAGGAGGTACGCGATAAATTTGAGCATGTGCTTCCGGTAAAATGGCATCTTATCGGACATTTGCAGACAAATAAGGTTAAATATATAATAGACCGGTGCAGCATGATACACAGTGTGGATTCGGTAAAGCTCATGGATGAGATCGAGAGGCTTGCGGTTTCGCATAAAAGGGATATTGATATACTTATTCAGGTGAATATTTCGGGTGAAGAGAGCAAATCCGGGATTGAACCGCAGGAGCTAGACGGTTTGCTTGAGCATGCCGCGGAGCTTACAAGAGTACATGTTAAGGGTCTTATGACCATTGCTCCTAAGGCGGAGTTCGGTGATACAGAGGTACATTTCAGAAATATGAAGAAGCTGTTTGACAGGACGGCTTTGAAGAAATACAAAAACGTGGAGATGGAAGAACTGTCAATGGGAATGAGCGGCGATTTTGAGACTGCAATAAAGTGCGGCTCAACTATGGTGCGTGTGGGAAGCGCAATATTCGGCGCGAGAGATTACAGTAAGAAATAATAAAGATACTTTGAAGAGAAAGGAAGTGCGGATATGTCATTATTCAGCGATACGAAGGCGGCATTCAGCTCAGGTAACCGAGATTACGAGGATGATTACGAACGTGAATATGAAGACCGTTACAGCCGGAGAGACAGCAGAAGCTACAGCAGATATGATGAGCCTGAGGATCAGGAAGATTATTATTATGATGATGAAGAGGATCAGGGTTGGCACCCGTTAAGAAGCTTCTTTGAAAAAAGAAGGCAGAAGCGCGAGGAGAAATTGGCTGAGGAAGAGGCGGCAGCAGCAGAGGCTGAGGAAGAAGAAAGACGCGCAAGAAGCGCAAGAAGAACCGCCGGTACATCAAGAACGTCAATAAGATATGATGGCGCGCAGTCTGTTGATATTGATGTTGAGCTTGTTGTGTTCTATCCTCAGACGATAGACGATTCGGACAGAATAGTAGAGGCTGTTCAGAGCGGAAAGCTTGTCCTGTTTATCTTTGAGGCAGGCGAGGGCGCGAGAAATGCCGAGGCGGCTTCAGACGGAACAGCGCGCAGAATTGTGGATTATGTCGGAGGAGCGGCAAAGGGTATGAACTGCGGCTTCGGAAGGCTCAGCAACGGTATTTTCTGTATAGCGCCGAAGAATGTCAAGATTCCTCAGGACAGAGGGAGACGCAGATTCTGATGACACAGGACGATAAGCTTCTGATAGCCAGAACCGAGGATTTGTTTTCCTTATGTGATAAATACTGCTGCGCGCGCTTTTCGGATTTTCTCGACGGCGCGGAGCAGGCGGTCATAAGCGATAATCTTGTGTTCCCCTATGGCTATAACACATTGCTTTACGGCGGATTTGACGATGCGGAGAAGAAAATACTGGGTGTGTTTCCCGAATGGCAGGAGCCGGATAAGGCGGAGTTCCCTTTGGTATGTCTTAAAATTGAGGGCGGGTTTACAAGAAAGCTTACCCACCGTGACTATTTGGGAACAATAATGTCATTAGGCATAGCGCCGTCAAAGCTTGGCGATATTGTGGTATCTGACGGCTTCGCGTATGTTTTTCTGCACAGTGATATTGCGGATTATGTTGCGGACAATGTGCATAAAATAGGCAATCAGGGCGTTAAAATTACCGTACTGGAGGATCTGGGCGGTATCAGGGTAGAAAGAGAATATAAGACGATAGGCGCGATATGCGCGTCAGAGCGTCTGGATGCGGTAACCGCCGCGGCGGCCGGAGTTTCGCGTTCAATTGCCTCCGGACTTATAGAGGGCGGCAAGGTGAAGGTAAATCACCGTGAAATAACAAAAACCTCGGAACCTGTTAAGGAGGGCGACCTTTTGTCTATAAGAGGCAGCGGCAGATTTATAGTATATAAATTCGGAGCGGAAACAAGGAGCAGCAGGCTGCACGTTACATTTAAACAGTATATATAAATCATACTTTTTTGAAAGGGGCGGAGAACCGCTATGTTAAAACCAATAGATATTCAGAACAAGGAATTTGAGAAAAAGTTTAAAGGCTATGACTGCGACGCGGTAGACGATTTTCTCGACCTTATAATACAGGATTATGAGGCGCTCTGCAAGGAAAACCAGAGTCTGAAGGATAAAATCGGCGTTCTTACCGATGCCGTTGAGCGCTATAAGCAGGTTGAGGACACAATGCATCGTTCGCTTGATGTTGCGCGCCAGTCCGCGCAGGATATAAAGAGCAACGCGAACATGGAGGCGCAGGCGATCGTAAACCGCGCAAAGCTTGACGCCACCCGCCTTGCGAGACAGATTGATGAGGAGCATATCAAAAAGCATCAGGAAATGCTCCAGATCAAAAAGGAAGTAGACACATATAAGCTGAGAATAAGAACGGTTTGCGAAAATCTTCTTAAAACAGTGGAAGAGATGTAGCAGCATGAACACTCTATTATATGGGAGGATTACAGATTATGAGAAAATGTCCCCAATGCGGTTACGATAATGAAGACAGCGCTCTGTTCTGCATAGGCTGCGGCAGCAAATTGGCGGGATCGGAAATATTTTGTGCGAAGTGCGGATACAGAAATCAGCCCGGTACCCGGTTTTGCGGCGGCTGCGGAGCGGCGTTAAATAAAGATAATAAGAAAACAAACACTGTGGCGGTGGCTTGTATAGCGGCTGCGGCTGCGGTAATAGCTGCCGCTGTGATAGCATTTATCGCAATGAATGTATATAACGGCAGTGAGGCTGTGAAAGAGACTCTGTCTCCGACTGAGACACCGACCGAGACAGTGACGGAGCCGCCGACTGAAGAGACTCCCCCCGTGCAGGTTAATAACACGGTTGTTGCTCAGCCGGAGTCCGGTCCACCGGGACACGCCGGACCAAAGCCGGATACGTATGCAGGGCAGAATGTGTCATCACGTTATGACCCATATTCCCCGTCGCTTACATACAATAGAATGAGCGGCATAAAAAATTCGTGGCTTACGGACGATTCGACATATTATACTCTCCAATCGGTCATTACAGGCTTTGACAGCGCGTGTGAGGCATATATGAATACCGGAGACCTCTCCATTCTGGGATATCTGCGTTCGGGGACTACCGCATATAACCAGCAGACGGGTTATAAGGCGAAGCATCCTGATCTTACTCAGTATTATACGAATATAGATGTCATTAATTCAAGAACAGACGGAACATATTATTATGTCTGGGTGACGGAGTCAATGAACGTAACGGAAAACGGGACATCAAAATCAACAACAGATCATTGGGTCTACAAGATTGAAAATATCGGAGGACAGTGGTATATAAATGATTACACCGCGGATCCTCTTTACAAATAGGGAAACAAGGGGACGATTCTATATATCTTGCATTAAGTACTCTGTATTTTAATCGTACTTAATGTAAAAGTAAACTATTCTGTTATAAAAAGAATAGTTATCCTTATGGCAGTCAGAAGGGGTGATCAATTTGACGGAAAAAATATATACACCTCAGCAGATAAAGACAATACTACAGCCGGTATTTAAGGATTATAATATAAAAAAGGCTATTCTCTTCGGTTCATATGCAAAGGGTTCGGCAAGACAGCACAGTGACGTTGATATCCTTGTTGACAGCGGACTAAAGGGTCTTAAGTTTTTCGGATTACTTGAGGATGTTACAACATCGCTTGATAAAAAGGTTGATATGATTGATGTATCACAGCTTGAGGAAAATTCGGAGGTTGACAACGAAATAAAAAAAAGCGGGGTAATGATATATGGATAGTAAAGACAAACAGGTGTTAGAAAAAATTCATAGTCATATAGCAGCTGTGCTTAAATATTGCAGCGATTGCACCGATCTTGACGACTTCCAAAGTGATTCCATGCGGGTGGAAGCCTGTGTATTTAATTTGATGCAAATCGGTGAGCTTGCAAAGTCTTCTCTGACAGATGAGTTTAAAGCGGATATCGTAACAATACCGTGGAAACAGCTTTATGGTATGAGAAACAGGATAGTACACGGATATTCCGGTGTTGATATGCGTATTGTATGGGATACGATTCATGAGGATTTGCCTTTATTGAAGCAAGAATTAGAGAAATATCTGCGATTTTATCAATATTAAGATTGTCTAAGCTGTTTATAACAAGCGATGATATTTCTTTCTTTAATAATTCGAGTTTTATTTCCATAGTCATCTCCATATGAATTTTTTTTGAATATATTCTCATTATATATCAATAATTGTATTTTGTCAACATCTATAGATGATTTAAAATATCAATAGATGTATATATACTATATTTATAGGAGATGATACAATGATTGATGCTCTCAATACAGATATGGGAATACGAATAAAGGCGTTAAGAAACGAAAAACGGCTGACACGCGAGCAGCTTGCAGAGAAAGCTGAAATATCTACGCAATTTCTTGCGGATATAGAATCTGGCAACAAAGGAATGTCCGTTGCGACGCTTTATAAACTGAGTAAGGCTTTGTGTGTATCAAGCGATTATTTATTGTTTGGTAATGAAAATAACGAATGCGGTATTGCGGATATTATAAAAGCAATTCCCGATAATCAACAAGCGTACGCAAAGGAGCTGATTACAGTTTTTGCTGCCGCGATTAATCGCGGTACTTCGGAGATATGATTTACGCGGGGAGCCTTTCGGCTCCCTTGTCTTTTTCAGCAATCTATTATTTTGCAGAATCCTTCACGAGGCTCGCATAATTCCTCGGAGAAAAATTCAGCGGACACCAAGCCGGACTTCTCTATCATGGATATTAAACGCTCATTTTTTATGTTTACGATACTGTTTAATTCATCAAATAAAACACTATCATAATTTCTGAATGCTTCCGGGGAGTTAAGATAATATGTGTATTTGCCGTCATTTTGTTTCTTCTGCTGCTCCGGGATTACCTTATACCAATTTACAGCCAGCTTTAATCCTGTTTTATTTATCTCGCGAAGTAATCCGTATTTACCGTAGTCGCCTATATCGCCTACATATGAATCCTGCATTATTGTACCTCCATATCTTAATATATATTTTTTATTTTAACATTTTTTAAAATCAATAGATATGGGCATAATTCACACAAATAAGATTGTTTTTTGGCATAATTCACGAAATCAAAAATAAACTGTCCGTCTATGGAATTTTCCGCTTTTGGCAAATCGTTTTTTAGGCATAAAAAAAATTATAAAAATTTGTTCAACTTTTTTTTCAAAAACTATAGCATTTTTTATTGAATTACTGTATAATAAAAAGTGTATATTCATTTGCGGGAAAACCGTGTCTGAGTATCAGCCTGTGATATTCTTTTATTTTAATATTCAGGGGTATAATTTCAACAGTATCGGAGGATATAATAATGGATGATCTTTTGCGGATTCTTGATAAAGAGCAGGGCGTGGTGGATATAGCCAAGATTTCAAGAATGCTCGGAATTTCGATGAATGAGGTAGAAGAGAAAATAGACGACCTGGAGCGCAACCATATTATTGCCGGTTACAAGACCATTGTAAACTGGGATAAGACAGACCGTGAGGTTGTAACCGCTCTTATAGATCTGCGCGTTACACCGCAGCGCGGCGAGGGCTTTGATAAGGTCGCCAAGCGTATTTATAACTATCCGCAGGTACGAGCCTTATATCTTATGTCGGGCGCGTATGACCTTTCTGTTATGATAGAGGGCAAGTCGATGAAGGAGATCGCTCTTTTTGTAGCGCAGAAGCTTGCGCCGATGGAATCTGTTATATCAACAACAACACATTTTGTTTTAAAGAAATACAAGGAAGAGGGCATAATTTTCAAGGATGATGAAAAGGATGCCAGACAGGTGATTACCATATGAATTATGATAAACTGATAAATCCGACGGTGGATATGCTTCCGCCTTCGGGAATACGCAAGTTTTTTGATATTGTGGCAACGATGAAGGACGCAATTTCCTTAGGTGTGGGCGAGCCGGATTTCGTAACGCCGTGGGCGATACGCGAGGCGGGCATATACAGCCTTGAAAGCGGACAGACCTATTACACCGCAAACAGCGGTCTTCTGGAGCTGAGAGAGGAAATTGTAAGATACAATAAGCGTAAATTCAATGTTGAATACGACGCAAAGTCGCAGGTGCTTGTAACTGTCGGCGGCTCGGAGGCGATAGACGCGATGATAAGAGCGGTTGTATGTCCGGGCGATGAGGTAATAATACCGGAGCCGAGCTTTGTATGCTACAAGCCGCTTACGATCATGGCGGGAGGAAAGCCCGTTGTTCTTGAAACTAAGGAGGAAAACGATTTCCGCCTTACGCCGGAGGAGTTAAAGGAGAAGATAACAGATAAAACAAAGCTTCTTATTCTTCCCTTCCCTAACAATCCGACCGGCGCTGTTATGTCAAAGTCAGACCTTGAGGCGATCGCTGAGGTGTTAAGAGGTACGGATATACTTGTTCTTTCAGATGAGATATACGGCGAGCTTCGCTACAGTGATGAAAAGCACACTCCGTTCTCGGCAATAGAGGGGATGTATGACAGAACGGTCATTGTAAACGGCTTTTCAAAGGCATTCGCCATGACGGGCTGGAGACTTGGCTACGCGATGGGACCGGAAAGAATAATAAAGCTGATGACAAAGATACATCAGTTTGGTATAATGTCCTCCCCTACAACGAGCCAGTATGCCGCGATCGAGGCGCTTAAAAACTGCGACAATGAGGTTGAGGATATGTGCCGCGAATATAATTACAGACGCCGCGTGATCGTGGACGGCTTCCGTGAGATGGGTCTGTCATGCTTTGAGCCGTACGGAGCGTTTTATGTGTTCCCGTGTATAAAGAAAACGGGAATGACAAGCGATGAATTCTGCAACAGGCTTCTCAGAGAAGAAAAGGTTGCGGTTGTCCCCGGCACCGCGTTCGGAGAATGCGGCGAGGGATTTATACGCTGCTCATACGCTTATTCGATTGACAATATTGAGGAGGCGCTGAGAAGAATATCGCGCTTTGTGTCAAAGCATGTAAAACAGGATTGACAATATATATAAAATTATCAGGATAAATATAAGGAGAAAAACAATGGCAGCAAAATATATTTTTGTAACAGGCGGAGTAGTATCGGGACTCGGAAAGGGAATTACCGCGGCATCACTCGGCAGACTTCTCAAAGCGAGAGGCTACAAGGTGACAATGCAGAAGTTCGACCCTTACATAAATGTTGACCCGGGAACACTCAGCCCGTATCAGCATGGTGAGGTTTTTGTAACGGATGACGGCGCGGAAACAGACCTTGACCTTGGTCACTACGAGAGATTTATAGATGAAAATTTAAGTATTAATTCAAATGTAACAACAGGTAAAATCTATTGGTCGGTTCTTCATAAGGAGCGTCACGGCGACTATGAGGGTAAGACTGTACAGGTTATTCCGCATATAACAAATGAGATCAAGGACAGAGTATACCGCGTTGCCAGACATCAGGAGACGGATATCGTAATTACCGAAATCGGCGGCACAGTCGGCGACATCGAGTCAACGCCGTTCCTTGAGGCGATAAGACAGGTCCAGACAGAGGTCGGCAAAGAAAACTGTATCTATGTTCACCTTACGCTGGTTCCATATCTTTCAAGCTCGGGCGAGCAGAAGACAAAGCCGACGCAGCACAGTGTTAAAGAGCTTCTCAGTCTCGGGATCCAGCCGGATGTTATCGTGCTCAGAACAGAGCACCCGCTTGAAGAGGGCACAAAGGAAAAGATCGCGTTATTCTGCAATGTGTCACAGGACAGCGTTATCGAGAATCAGGACCTTGATACGCTTTATGCCGTTCCGCTTGCGCTTGAGGAGGAGGGACTTGCAAACACCGTATGCCGCAAGCTCGGTCTTGCGAATAACGAGCCGAAGCTTGACGACTGGAGGGCTATGGTTGACGTTGCAAAGGAGCTTCTTACAAAGAAGGAGTGCGTAAACATTTCACTTGTCGGAAAATATGTTTCGCTTCATGACGCGTATATCTCGATTGTTGAGGCGCTCAAGCACGGCGGCATCCAGAATCATATCAACGTAAATATAAACTGGGTAAACTCAGAGGAGGTAACTCCCGAAACCGCGGACGAGCTTCTTGGTGACAGCGACGGTATACTTGTACCGGGCGGCTTCGGCGACAGAGGCATTGAGGGTAAGATCAGTGCCATCCGATATGCACGCGAAAACAAAATTCCTTTCCTGGGTCTCTGTCTCGGCATGCAGCTGGCAATCGTGGAATTTGCAAGACATGTGGTCGGCTATGCCAGCGCACACAGCGCGGAACTGGATCCGTCCACATCCTATCCGGTTATCCATCTCATGC
>JBJEIV010000110.1:0-17721 GCA_051877395.1 Candidatus Ornithomonoglobus sp. | reverse complement strand
GCGGCGGGCAGCTTGAACTGATCAAGTAAATAATCAAACAGGGGACGTATTAAACGTCCTTTGTTTTTTGCAGTCAACAGACATGAAAAAACAGCATACTATATAGCATGCATTAAGTACTTTATATTTTAATAATATTTAATGCATGCTGTTAAGACCTCTTGTCACTGAGTTTTCTTCATTGCATTGACTATAGAAAACTTAGTGAAAAGCATATATAAAACAGGTAAGCTGCGTGGAGGGGAGAGTGCGTATATGGTATATAACAGGGAGCAGGCGGCGGCATATGCGAGCTATTGGGCATACCGACGCAACCCGCGGTTTTATGATTTTTCGGAGATCGGAGGAGACTGTACGAATTTTGCGTCACAGTGTCTTTATGCAGGCGCGGGCATAATGAACTACACTCCGGTTTACGGCTGGTTCTATATAAGCACGAACGACCGCACAGCGTCATGGACGGGGGTGGATGAGCTGTATAATTTTCTTGTAAGCAATACCGGCCCCGGACCTCAGGGCGTTGTGGTGCCGCTTATGAGAATCGCTCTTGGGGATATAGTACAGCTGAAATTCTATGAAGGGAACGGCTTTGATCATTCTCCGGTTGTTGTGGATCCCGGAAACGGTACGCCCGATACGGTTCTTATTGCAGCGCACAGCAAGGACAGTGACTGCCGCCCCATATCAACCTATAATTATATAGATATAAGACCTATCCATATCTATAATGTAGGAGAGGCAGAACAGTGAAAAATTTTTAATATAAAAAATTAAAGAATAAGATTGACTTTTTAGGTGGAAATATGGTATTATCTTTAAAAATACCCCATTTTTTTTTGCTTGGCTCCGAATTATATAGTAAATAAATAAAGAGGAGATGGCAGGAATACTCGATGAAAAGCGTCAGGAGCTTACTGATAATGAAATCGGTGCGCAGGAGTATTTCAGCTCTGTAAAGGAGCTGCTAAGGGATGCCCGCAGCAGAGAAACAAAGAATATAATATTGGCGGAAATAGCTGTAATAAAGAGAGCTATTGAGGATGAAGAGACAGCAGAACTGTTATTGTAGAATAAACCTCCGACGGTGCACCGGCTGAATATAATGAACAGAACTGTGTTCAGCCGGTGTAAGCGGGAGCTTTCATATACAAAGTGAAGTGAAAATATGACTATTGAAGACAGAATTGCACAGTCAAAAAGTAGCAAGGATGCGGAAAACGAGCTTATACGTGAATACGTACCCTTTATTTTGTCATGTGCAAATAAAGCTCTGGGCAGATATATTACCCGAGAGGATGATGAGTTTTCAGTGGCCATACTTGCATTTTATGAGGCGATGCAAAAATATTCTCAGGATAAGGGAGCGTTCCTGCCGTTTGCGCGCATGGTGATAAAGCGACGCCTTGTGGATTATCTGCGACAGGAATACAGAAATCAAGAGATAGTGCCGTTTTCGTCACTGCAATCCGTTGATAAGGATAGTAATATAATAGAATTTGAAATTGCAGACACAATAGATAACGGCTGTGATGCCAAATATGAAATAGAAATGCTTACATACGAGCTTAAACAGCTTGGCATATCCTTTTTTGACGTTGCGAAAAATTCACCGAAGTCGAAAAAGACAAAAACAGGCTGTGCAGACGCTATAAGGTATATACTAAGCGATACCGCACTGCAGAAAACAGTAAAGGAAAAAGGGTACATACCTTCAAAGCTTTTAACCGAAACTTTTGCGATAAACCGAAAGCTTCTGGAAAGGCATAGAAATTACATAATAGCTGTTGTGCTTGTTATGAGCGGCGATTATGAAATTATACGGGAGTATTTTCCGTACCTTAAGGGGGTGAGCGGATGAAGTGCATAGTAACGGAAATTAACGGCGCTCACGCGGTTTTGCTTAGTGAAAAAGGAGATTTCCTTGTAGCGGCAAACCGGAATTACCGAATAGGTCAAAGCGTAAAATACCATTCCCACAGCGGTCTTTATAAATATGCAGCTATGGCGGCATGTCTTATATTGGCGGTATGTCTTGGGGTGTCGGGGTACAAGGCATATTATACTCCGGTCGCATATCTGTGCATAGGCGCTGATCGGAGCATAAAGCTTGAAATAAACCGTTTTGACCGGATAATAGGCGCAGATTCATCCGATGATGAGTGGATGGGAATTTTTGAGGAGGCAGGAGTTAAAAACAAAAGAGCCGAGCAGTCCGTTGAAAAAATACTTAATATAGCCAGGGAGCACGGTTATCTTACTGATACATACAGCGGCTTAGAGCTTGAAATAATCAGCGAGAGCGGGAAGCTCAACAGCAGTCTGACAAAGCTGGCGGATAAATATAAACAAAAGGAAACGGAGAGCGATCCATCTACGGAAGCTCCTGTTAAAAACACTGAGCCACCAAAGGAAAAAATACAGCAGAATAAAGAAAATATATCTGAAGCTTCCACAGCTCAGCCGGATAATAGAACAGGGACGGTAAGTCAGACGGCAGGCAATGCTTTTAAGTATTCAGAGCGCAGTCTTGCCGCTGTTGGCGAAGGTACGGTACCGCGTGTAAATAATGAGCCGGAACAGAAATCAGCCGAGGATATACGCCAAGAAGTTGGTTTTATAAATTCTGATGCAGCAAAGGCGCCTGCGGGCAGTATATGGCTTCCGGGGAATAAGCCTTCGGAAATTTTAAAGTCTGAGAAGCCGGAAGACCCCGAAGCGGAGGGTGAGCCGGAAAGAAACGAGAAGCCGGAAGAGCCCGAAGCGGAGGATGAGCCGGAAAGAAACGAGAAGGAGGAGGCGTCCGAAAAGGCTGACGAGCCGGAGAAGGACGAACAACCGGCGGTGTACGAAAAAACTGACGAGCCGGAAAAGGACGAGAAGCCGGAGGTGTCCGAAAATGACGACGAGCCGGAAAAGGACGAGAAGCCGGAGGTGTCCGAAAATGACGACGAGCCGGAAGAGGACGAGAAGCCGGAGGTGTCCGAAAATGCTGACGAGCCGGAAAAGGACGAGAAGCCGGAGGTGTCCGAAAATGCTGACGAGCCGGAGAAGGACGAGAAGCCGGAGGTGTCCGAAAATGCTGATGAACCGGAAAAGGACGAACAGCCGGAAGTATACGAAAACAAATATGAACCGGAAAAACATTATGAGCCGCCAGTATATGAAAATAAATACGAGCCAAAAAAAGACGAAAAATCGGAAGTATACGAAAACAAATATGAACCGGAAAAACATATAAAGCCTGAAGCTCACGAAAACAATAATAAGCCGGAAAACGAGCAGAAAGAGCCTGACTATAGCTGGGATTTTGAGATAAAGTCCGAAAGTAAGGAAAAAAATGAAATAAATACTCAGGACCGGAATCCGGAAAAGGCAGATGAAAAAGAGCGCAGAACATCAGAAAAAGAGTATGGATTTTAAAGACCAATTTCTCTCCCTCACTCAAAGTGAGATAGTCATAAACGCAAGGGTACGCTTTTCAAACAGCGTACCCTTGCTTTATTAATATAAAAGCTTTATTTTAATTCAAGCAGTATTGTGGCATTGGGGTCATTGAGCCCTTCGACGATTACTCCTATAATGCAGTTTGAACCTTCTTGAATAGTTATAGTTTTATCAAAGCGTCCCTCAAAGGTTTTTGTTACACCATTGCTTGTTACGGTTCCGATTGCTCCGGTAATGCTTTGGGTTTTCGCATCTGAATTTGATATCACCGATTTAAATGCCGTGGCAGTCGAGCCGTCAGCATTTTTGACGGGTATTGTGAGGTCATAGCTTACGGTTTTATTATAGGCATAATCCTCCGCTGTAACAGCAATTGTCATGAGATCGGCATTTTCAAGTGTGAAGGTATTCTCATAGCTTGTCAGGGTGCTGTCCGGCGTAACGGTTTCGGAATGCTGAACACCGTCTGTGTCGGCATAGCTTATAGATATGCTTCTTAAATAATTTGCGTCTGATGCCTTTACGGTAAGAGAGCTTCCGTCCTCGCTCAGCGTTTTTGTAACGGTTGGAGGGGTTTTATCGATTATAATCGAAAAATCAAGGGTCTGCGGAGTTGTTCCGCCGTTTCCGTTATCGGCATAGCCTGTAAGTCGGAAGGTGTATTCACCGTCCTCAAGACCGCTTAGATCCTTCGCCAGCTCAAGGGTTTGAGTGCTGAATTTATCATATCTTCCGCTTTTTGTTTCTGTGACGACGGATTTATCGCCCTGCAGTATGTCAAGATGTATGGAGTTGCTCGCGCGGTAAAGTCCGAAGGTAGCCGAAATCGTATCCGACTTGCCGTCGCCGTTCGGAGATATAATGAAATATCCTTTATCAAGCTGTACCGATTTGCCGTCTGTTTTTGTTGAAATATACGTCTTATAATCATAGGTCTTTCCGCCGTATTCAGCGTAGAGCGTGCTGCCGCCCTCGTCATAAACGGTGCTGTCCCACATAGGAACCGCGCCCCAGTCGCCGCGGAAGCCGGAAAACGGAAGTCCGACGGAGTATTCGCTGTTTGAAAGGCGGATAAAGCCGTCAAGATAGAAGCCGTTTGTAAATACTGCTGCATAATTGGCAAGCTGAGCGTCGTTAAGCGTGACTGTCAGGGATACCTCGCTTTCCCCCTGCGCTGCTGTTACAGTGGTCTTGTCGTAGGAATCAACCGTGACAGCGCTTGTGCCGTAAGCAAAAATATCCGTGCTCTCCTCGGAGGTCTTGGCAGCTCCGTCAGACACCATTTCAATCGAAATATTATCAAAGGTTATATCCTTGTCTGAATAATTGTATACTTTAAACGAGAGCGTAAAGCCGTTGTTTATTTTATCTCCGAGATTTACAAGCGTTTTACCGCCGCTGTTATAGAGCACAACAGGAGTTGTTACCGCCTTGTCAAGGTTCACCAGTCCGGCGCCCTGCTGCCGCGGTGAATACGGAAGCCCTAAGCTCTGTTCTCCGTCAGTAATCGGGTTTCTCAAAGGCTCGGCCGTGGACATAAGAAGCTGCTGTATCAGATTCGCGGTGTTGATGCGGGCAAGCTCGCCGAAGGGCTTTGTGTTAAGATACTCCTTAACGCACGCCGAGGCTCCTGCAATATAAGGTGATGACATTGATGTTCCGCTCATTGTCTGATAGCTGCCCCCCGGCGCGGCGGAATATATATTCCCGCCGTATGCGGTTATATTAGGGGTAAGCTCTAATGTTTCTGTAAATCCCCATGAGGTGAAGCTGCTCGGCTGATTGCCGATTGAGCTTTGCGCTGTGTCAACCGTGGTTCCGCTGACATATACTGTTTTTGGGGTACATGAAACAAGCTTTTCTCCTGTGTCGGAGGTAACGAACATTGTCGGCAGCACACAGCCTGAAATATTGATATATTCATTATCGGTGTTATATATTATCGCGCCGGCAGCTCCCGCGTTTTTTGCATTGGTTGTTTTTTCTTCAAAGCTAATTTCTCCCCGCTGTATCAGAGCGATTTTGCCTGTTAAGTCCATTCCGGTGAAATTATCTGTCAGACCTTTGCCGCAGTCAACATATTCTGTTGCCGAGGTGAACTTTGAAGAAAAGTCGGCTATAGTATCGGATGACACATTTGAGCCCGGTACCTCGCTTCCGTCACCGAGGATAAGCTTGGAGAGGTTTTTATAGTAGCTCGGTATATTTGCCGAAGCGACTGAGAAGGTGTTTGTATCCTTTGCAAACATTCCCTCCGCACCGTAGTCGGGATTGGTTACAAGCGGTGTAGAAGTGTAAAAGCCGCGCGCTTCATTTCCGCTTGAAACACAGACCGGAATACCTGCGCTGCGCGCCGCGGCAACCGATTGCAGAACACCGTTTGCATAGCTGCTTGCCCGCACATCAACATATTGAAGTCCGATACTCATGTTGATCGCATCGACATCAAGCGCCGCCGCGTCGTTGAGCGCCGCCATTACGCTTGAAAACGGAACCCCGCCGCTGGCATTTGAGCATGCCATAAGCACAAGCTGAGCCTCCGGTGCAGCGCCGTTTATAATATCGCCGTTTGCAATAACGCCGTTCTTTCCTGCGGCAATTCCCGCAACGTGCGTGCCGTGCTCATTATTATTGCCTATTGCGCTGTCCTCTGAGGATTTTTCATAATAATCATATGTAAAAGGGATTTTTTCGCTGTAGTATTTGCCGCGCTTCGAAAGTGTTCCGCTTATTGCAGTTTCTATATCGGACTGTGAATATTTAGGATCTTCAATGTCAGCGTTAAGATAAGGATGGCTCAGTTCAAAGCCGGCATCTATAATTGCTATAGCTGTACCCTTGCCTTTGTAGGCTGTATTTGTTTGTATTTCCGTTACATCGGAGCCGTCTGAAGGTTCATCCTCGATAACGTAAAGCAAACCGTCCTCGCTTACGTTCACAACACCGTCAAGTGAGAGCAGCTTATCAATATCTCCCCGCCTTGCGGTGATTGTAAAGCCGCTGAAAAGCTGTGAATAGACAAAGCTTTCAGAGGTATCTGCGCCAAGCTCCTCTGCCGCGGTGTTAAGTATTTCCGAGTTCTGTTCCGTTACGCTTCGGGCAATTTCGTCCTCGTCGATATCTGCAAAAAGCGCAATGCCGGAGTTTATGAGCGCGGTGTATTCCGCCGCCGGACTGAAGTCTGTTTCAACAATGAATGTGATAAGCTCATCATCTGCGGCATCCGGGTTTGTTTCTGCCGAAGCTGCTGCCGCGGGCAGAATAAGCGCCGCCGCGGTAAGCGCTGTCGTTATACGTAAAAAAATCCTGTTCAAGCTGATTCCCCCTTAGTAGGTTTATTATATAAGTATTATAACATAATATGGTTAAATACACAAGAAATTTATATATAAAATTTTATAACAATTTCAGATGAATGTTCTGTATTTGCCGACAAAAAGTTCATTATATTGAAAAAATTTAATTTTTATACATTTTTGTGTTGCTTTTATTCATTTTATATGCTATAATGTTAAATGTACATTCAGTTCATAATAGGTTAAGGAGGAAATAATTAAATGATAAATATGAATAATGTCTGTATTATGATTGCCATTATCGCGTATCTGTTGCTTGTGCTGGGTATCGGCGTGTGGTTTTCAAAGAAGAACAAAACAACCGATGACTTTTATCTCGGAGGGCGTAAGCTCGGACCGTTAGTAACGGCAATGAGCGCGGAGGCATCGGACATGAGCTCATGGCTGCTCATGGGTCTGCCGGGTGTGGCATACCTTACAGGACTGGCGGAGGCATCGTGGACAGCGATTGGTCTTGCGGTCGGTACATATCTTAACTGGCTCATTGTTGCGAAGAGAATAAGACGGTATTCGCATCACTGCGGCGCGACAACAATTCCGGCATTTTTCTCGGCGCGTTTTAAGGATAAGTCGAATCTGCTCAGCGTTATCGCGGCTCTTGTAATTATCATATTCTTTGTGCCGTATACCGCTTCGGGCTTTGCCGCGTGCGGAAAGCTTTTCAATTCTTTGTTCGGAATTAATTATCTTACGGCAATGATTGTGTGCGCCGCGGTAATTATATTGTATACAATGCTCGGAGGCTTCCTTGCCGCGAGTACAACGGACTTTATCCAGAGTATTGTTATGACCGTTGCGCTTGTTGTGGTTCTCGGCTACGGAACGGTTCACGCGGGCGGTATCGGCGCGGTTATTGAAAATGCGAAGTCGCTTCCGGGCTATTTCAGCGTTACAAATATACATGTGCCGGAAACAGGCGGCTCAGAGCCGTACAGCTTCCTCACGATATGCTCTCTTCTGGCATGGGGTCTCGGTTACTTCGGTATGCCGCATGTTCTGCTTAGATTTATGGCAATTGAGGATACGCAAAAGCTGACTCTTTCAAGACGTGTCGCTTCGGTATGGGTTGTAATTGCGATGGCGGTAGGAATATTTATCGGTGTTGTCGGTCTCGGCATGGTCGCTAACGGCGCAATGCCCGCGCTTGACGATCCCGAGAGAATTATAGTTGTGATTGCAAGGCTTATAAGTCAGCACGGCGCGCTTGCGGCTCTGCTTGCCGGCGTGATCCTTGCCGGAATACTGGCGGCCACAATGTCAACCGCAGATTCGCAGCTCCTCGCGGCATCCTCGTCGGTTTCGCAGAATATTGTTAAGGAAAAGCTTGCTAAAAATATGAGCGAAAAGACAACAATGCTTGTTGCAAGACTTACACTTGTTGCAATCGCGGTTGTAGCGGTAATTCTCGCGCGTGACGAAAACAGCTCGGTATTCAGAGTAGTATCATTCGCGTGGGCTGGCTTCGGCGCGGCATTCGGTCCTGTTGTGCTTTTTGCGCTGTTCTGGAAGAGAACAACGAAATGGGGCGCTCTTGCCGGTATGATAGCGGGCGGAGCTATGGTATTTATCTGGAAGTACGGCATAGCGTCGCTTGGCGGAGCGTTTGCCATCTATGAGCTGCTTCCGGCATTCATCGCAGGCTGTATCGCAATAGTTGTTGTCAGCCTTCTCACAAAGGCTCCCGAGAAGGAGATTCTTGACGAGTTTGAGGCTGTTAAGGCTATGAAGGATTGATTAATAAAAGGCATCTGCTCCATAGCGCGGGCTATGGGGCAGATGCCTTTTTTGCTCAGTATTTCAGTCTATTCATCGGGTGTAAATTTGATTATATCATTTACATTACAGCATAGAATTGTGCATAAGTCATTAATAGTAACAGTGCTTATCGGCAGATTGTGACGCAGACGATGTATAAGGCTGCTGCTTATCTTATGCTTGTTAATAAGTGTATATGTGGAAATATTCCGTGCCTTTAATTGACAAGTAAAATGTAATATGCTATAATTTGAATAGCTTCAGGGGTGATTTTATGTTAAGAAAGATCGGGAATACAGAATATGAGCTGACTTTTAAAAGGATACGGAATATCAATCTGAGAGTAAGTGCTGACAATAAAATAAAGGTGTCCGCGCCTTATGGAGCGGAGGTCGACTTTATCGACAATTTTGTTTTGTCAAAAAGGGCATTTATTGATGCGGCAGTCAGCCGCAATGATATGAAAGCTCCGACAGGCGAGGTTATGGTGGCTGACGCGGAGATATACCGCAGGCTGTATGAGATACACAGAGAGATATACGGGCTGTTTTCAAAATACGGCTTCCGTCTGCCGTCGCTTAAAATACGCGATATG
This sequence comes from Candidatus Ornithomonoglobus sp., assembly GCA_051877395.1. Classification (GTDB taxonomy): domain Bacteria; phylum Bacillota; class Clostridia; order UBA1381; family UBA1381; genus Ornithomonoglobus. Next base: position 8,571 of record JBJEIV010000110.1, on the reverse strand, counting down.
AAAAGCCAGTGGGGCAACTGCCGCAGGGCGCAGGGTATTATAACCCTTAACAAGCGGCTGTATACGCTGCCGCGCAGACTGATTGAGCTTGTGGCGGCTCATGAGCTTTCTCATATGGTCCAGGCAAATCACAGCGCGGCTTTTTATGCGGTTCTTGAGGGCGTTATGCCGGATTGGCGGGAGCGTGACGCGGAATTGAAGCGCTATAAGCTGGTTTAGGTCATGGACTTGGGGGGCTTGCCCATTTGCTTAATATACATCTTATAAAAATGCGCGTAGCTGTTAAAGCCGGCGTTAAGGCTTGCCTGAAGCAGCGTCTGTCCCCCGCGGTGCAGCTCCTGTACAAGCAGAATACGCTTGTAGTTTATGTACTGGCTTACAGTGAAGCCGGTATTTTTTTTGAAGCTCTTGCAGAGATAATGCTTGTCAATGAAAAATCTGCGGGAAATATCGTCAAGCCGCAGCTCCTCCGTAAGATTATTGTTTATGTACATAATAATGTCGCGTATGCGTTCATTTTTTGCGTATGCGTCCGTTTCGGCGCGCTTTGATTTATTTAACAGATACAGAAATTCGCAGACGCACGCGTCGGCGATTTTATACGCCTTATCAGTATAGTATCTGAAAATACGGTTAAGACATTCCCGTATGCTGTTGTCCGTAATATCAGCCGGAACGATATTGCCCGTGCCAAGCTCGCGGTTTACAAATATATCAAGAAGCTCTCCGCAGTCATGCTGACGGAAATAATCGGCTTTTATATATAATATAATACGCTCATATGTCCTTGAAGAAAGGCATACTATATGATGAAATTCAAAAGGCCTCGTGAAAACCATATCATGGGGTCTTATTTTATATGTGTTGCCCTCGACAACAAACTCACAGTCACCGCTGAGCAGGAATACTATTTCATATATATCATCATGGTTATGAAGCTTAAATTCAAGCATATCCGGCTCATCGTCAAGCTTGTGTACAACGGTAAAATTCATGCCCGGAAGAATTTTGATAATATCGTCATTGGGATCGGTATTGCGTTTCATAAAATCACCCCGTAAATATTATAACATAAAAGACCAATATATGCAATGTTTTTTGCAATATATTATCAGATTATTAAAACATATTGTGTTATAATATAGCCGAAATGAACGGCAGGAGGATAATACGGATGTTCATATTAAATGCGGATACAAAAATATCATATTCGGACAGTCGTCCGGCAGTGAAAAACGCTGCTGCAATTCTTGAACGTGATATTGCAAAACGCTTTGAGCCGTCAGGCTCTGAGAAAAACAGGATAATTTTAAAAAGCCGTAAGGGAATGGCGGCGGAGGATTTTACGCTGAAGGTAACGGACAGTGAAATGATCGTCACGGCAGAGGACGAGCTGGGCTTTGTATACGGTCTGTTGTATATAAGCGAAAAGTTCCTCGGAATACAGCCGTTCTGGTTCTGGATGGATCAGAGAATAGAAAAGACGGAATTTATTAAAGTGCCGGACGGTGAGTATAAGCCGAAAAAGCCCGCGGTCAAATACCGCGGCTGGTTTATAAATGACGAGGTTCTCATAATGAAATGGGCGGTAAACGGCGATTACGAAATTCCGTGGAAAATGGCGTTTGAGGCGCTTTTGCGCTGCGGCGGAAACATTGTTATTCCGGGTACGGATAAAAACTCAAGACTGCACCGTCAGCTTGCGTCGGATATGGGTCTGTGGATAACGCAGCACCATGCGGAGCCGCTCGGCGCGGAGATGTTTATACGCGAATATCCCGGACTTACACCGAATTATTTTGAGCATAAGGAAAAGTTCCATAAGCTCTGGCGTGACGCCATAGAGGAACAGAAGGACATGAAGGTCGTGTGGAGTCTGGGCTTTCGCGGGCAGGGTGACTGCCCGTTCTGGTCGCGCGATACAAGCGGCAGATATGACACGGACGAAAAGCGGGGAAAGCTCATAAGCGACATAACAGAGCTTCAGAGACAGATGGTGCTTGAAAAGGTCGAAAATCCTGTGTTCTGCACTAATCTTTACGGCGAGGTCATGGAGCTTTATGACGGCGGATATGTGCATTTTGCGGAGGACATTATTAAGGTCAGCGCCGATAACGGCTACGGCAGAATGGTAACGCGCCGCCGTGACAATCACACGGCGAGAATTTCCTCAATGCCGAAAAAGCCTGTTGAGCGCGGAGGAATTTACTATCATGTTTCATTCTATGATTTGCAGGCGGCAAACCACATAACAATGCTCCCTAATTCGGTGGATTTCGTAAACCGTGAGCTGAATGAGGTAAGCCGCATGAATATGACCGATTTCTGGGTGATAAACTGCTCAAATATAAGACCTCACGCATATTTTCTCGACGCTGTGCGCAAGAAGTGGAACGGTGAGGAGATTTCCGATGATAAGCACAGCGCGGAATTTGCATATACCTATTACGGCGGCTCTGACGGCGCCGCAGGATGTCTTAAAGAATATCATAATGCAATGATCGCCTACGGAGAAAATGAGGATGAGCACGCGGGAGAGCAGCTCTATAATGAAAATATCCGACTGCTTGCAAACCACTGTATAAGAGGAAATATGGATTTCTGCGGCGCGATGCGGTGGCTTACCGGAGATATGAGTATTGACGGTCAGATACAGATGTTCTGCGGAATGTGCGCGGATGGACTGGAAAAGCTAAGCGGTTATTATTCGGAGTGCCTGAGCGTGAGCGGTACAATGGAGGGAGATACCAAAAGGCTTTTTGATTCGACGCTTCTGCTGCAAGCTGTGATACATTACCGTTGCTGTAAGGGAGCCGCGCTTTTCGGCGACGCGTATGCCGAGCTTAAAAGGAAAAACTATTTCGCCGCGTTTATGCTTTTCGGTGACAGCGCGGCGGAATTTGCGGCGGCGGACAAGGCAATGCGTGAGAGTGAATACGGCATCTGGAGCGGCTTCTATTTTAACGAGTGCTTTGCCGACTGCAAGCATACGGCGTATATGATAAAAAAGCTTATGGGAACAGTAAGGGAATACGGAGACAATGCAAGGCATGATAAGTGGTATCGTGAGATTATGTACGCTCACGAGGACAGAGGGGTTATGACGCTTCTTGTTCTTGATAATCATATGGAGGACTGGGAGCTTTATACAGAGGCAAAGAAAAAGCTCGGCGGCGGACCTTATACGCTGCCGATAGACTAAGGAAAGGAATGTGCAAAAATGAAACTGTCTTTAAAGGGAATAAAGGATCGCGAAGCGTGGCTTTCAAAGGGAATAAAGCTTCCCGAGTTTGATATTGATGCCGTAAGAAAGGAAACAGCGGAAAAGCCCGAGTGGATACATTTCGGCGCGGGCAATATTTTCAGAGGCTTTATCGGCTCAATCGCGCAGAAGCTGCTAAATTCGGGAGAGGCGAAAACAGGAATAACGGCTGTTGAAAGCTTTGATTTAGATATTATAGATAAGATATATACTCCGTTTGACAGCCTTACCTTGAACGTGTTGATGGGCAAGGACGGAGAGCTTGACACGGAGGTTCTCGCAGGAATTGCGGAAGGCGTAAAAGCGAATGATTATGACAGACTTTACCGTATTGCCGCGGCTCCGTCATTAAAAATGATAAGCCTTACAATTACGGAGAAGGGCTATGCCGTAACAGACGTTCACGGTAAGCTCACGAGTGTTGCGGCGTCCGATATTGAAGCCGGACCCGCGGCGCCGAAGCACACAATGAGCATAATCGCGGCAATGCTTTATAAAAGATACAAGGCAAACGGCGCGCCTGTTGCGGTTGTATCAATGGATAACTGCTCGCATAACGGCGAAAAGCTAAAGGCGGGTGTTGTGACGATTGCGAGGGCATGGGCGGATGCCGGTAAGGTTGACACAGGATTTTTGGCTTATCTTGAAAATACCGTTTCATTCCCGTGGAGTATGATCGACAAAATCACACCGCGCCCCAATGACAGTATAAAAGAAAAGCTTGAGGACATGGGTGTTGAGAACATGGCGCCTGTCGTAACGGACAAGGGCACATATATTGCGCCGTTCGTAAACGCGGAAATACCGCAGTATCTTGTTATTGAGGACGATTTCCCCAACGGCAGACCGGCGCTTGAAAAGGCGGGAGTATATCTCACAACACGCGATGTTGTTAATAAGGCGGAAACAATGAAGGTCACGACCTGCCTTAATCCCTTGCATACAGGTCTTGCCATATTCGGATGTCTTTTAGGCTATACAACAATATGGGAGGAAATGAGAGACGCGGAGCTGGTAAGGCTTGTGAACATGATTGCCAAAGAGGGAATGAGGGTTGTAATTGATCCGGGGATAATCGATCCCGATAAATTTGTGCGCGAGGTAATAAACGACCGTCTGCCGAATCCATATATGCCGGATGCGCCGCAGAGAATTGCAACGGACACCTCACAGAAAATTCCGGTGCGCTACGGTGAAACGATAAAGTCTTATATAAAAAATGACGCTCTTGACGCGTCGGAGCTTGAAGCGATTCCGACAGTAATCGCGGGCTGGCTCCGTTATCTTTTGGCAGTAGATGATGAGGGGAACGCGTTTACACCGAGCGCCGATCCGATGCTTGGCGTTATGCAGAAAAAGCTTGCCGGAGTGAAGCTCGGCGCGCCTGAAACGGCGGACGGCGTTTTAAAGGATATACTTACAAATGAGGTATTGTTCGGTACAGACCTTTATAAAGCAGGCATGGGTAAGAAAATAGAGAAAAGGTTTACAGAAATGCTTGCGGGAGCCGGAGCTGTGAGGGAAGTGTTAAGCTCCTTGGAGTGACACCAACTTCAGTGAATAGTGAATAATGAATAATGAATAGTGAGGAATATGGGAGGAACACAATTATGAAAATGACAATGAGGTATTACGGAAAGGACTATGACAGCGTAACACTGGAGCAGTTAAGACAGGTGCGCTATGTGGAGGGACTTATAAGCACACTGTACTATAAGCAGGCGGGCGAGCTGTGGCAAAGAGATGAAATCCGCGCTCTTAAAAAGGAAATCGAGGACGGAGGACTGGAGCTTTCCGGCATCGAGAGCGTAAATATCCATGACGCGATTAAAATAGGAACGCCTGACAGGGATATGTATATTGAGAATTACATAAAAACTCTTGAAAATCTCGGCGAGGAGGGCATAAACCTTGTATGCTACAACTTTATGCCGATTTTCGACTGGACGAGGACAGACCTTGCAAAGCCGCGCCCGGACGGCTCAACGGTGCTCGCGTATGACCAGAGCATAGTGGATAAGATTGACCCGGACAATTTTGCGGCATACATGGACGAAAATTCAAACGGCTTTGTAATGCCGGGCTGGGAGCCGGAAAGACTTGCAAGGCTGAAGGAGCTTTTTGAGGCGTACAGAGATGTTGACGCGGAGAAGCTTTTCAATAACCTTGTATACTTTTTAAAGGCGATTATGCCGACCTGCGACAAATACGGAATTAAAATGGCAATCCACCCTGATGATCCGGCATGGAGTGTATTCGGACTTTCAAGAATTATCACGAACAAGGAAAACCTTTTAAGAATGCTTGACGCTGTGCCGAGCGTAAACAACGGTGTGACCTTCTGTATGGGTTCTCTCGGCTCAAATCCCGACAATGACCTTGTTGACCTTGTACACGCGTTAAAGGGCAGAATACATTTTGCCCATATCCGAAATCTTAAACACACCGCGCCGGGCAAATTTGAAGAGGCCTGCCATCTGAGCGCGGACGGCTCCTTTGATTTGGCGGCTGTTGTGAGAGCGTTGTATGAGGACGGCTTTGACGGAGTTATCCGTCCCGATCACGGCAGGATGCTCTGGGGCGAAAAGGCAATGCCCGGCTACGGTATCTATGACAGAGCCTTAGGCGCGGCGTATATCTGCGGACTGTGGGAAATGGTTTCGAAGGAGAAGTAAATACCGTGTAAAATAATAGCCGCGGCAAATGACAAAAATGTCAGCCGCGGCTTTTGTTATTCTTCCAAGTTCTCCAAAGCGTATTCAAGACATTGATTGACAGTATTACCCTCTCACGATCTGCCCGCAGGCTATCATTTCGCCGGAGTTTCCCGACGGCTGGGTTGTGAAGTCGTCAACTCCGAGATGTATAATTACCGTTCTGCCGATAATGTCCCTTACGCTGAATCGGTTGGTAAATACCGACATATAGGCGTAGCCGTTATTGGCAAAAAGCGGCGGAAGATCACCGGCATGATATGGGTGCTGGGTATCACGCGGATTAAAATGCCCGTCAGCGTCGGCAAATTCATTCTGACTGTTGCCGGTGCAGCTGCTTCCGGCATGGATATGGAACGCGAATATCCCCATACCGTCCTCTTTATCCGGCAGCCCGCTGACCCTTGCGGTTACGAGCACGCCGTTCCGAAGCTGCTTAAATACCACTCGTCCGCGGATTTTCGGGTATTTGCTGCCGCCGCGGATATCGGCATACGCGGTATTTACTCTGATTTGATTATCTGACATATTTGTAACACCTCCTGATTATAATATGCAGCAGGGGTATAAAACGGTTACAGCAGCGGCCGTTTTTCGAAAAAATCTTCAATTATTGCCCTTTCTTTTGGTATTTGTACTTGATATTTTTATCCAAATGCGTTATAATAGAATAAAATAGAACAGCTATAACTTAAATATTATAGGAAGGGTAAAACAACATGGATTTAAAAGCGATGTCACAGTTATTGTTCCCGTCGATAGACAAAACTCCGGCGGATTATGAGGCGATGTATCCGCCGCGTAATCTTCCCGAGGGCGCAAGGGTTACGCGATTTGCGCCGTCACCAACGGGATTTTTGCATTTCGGAAGCCTGTTCGCGGCATTTATCGCGGCAAGGACTGCCGGAAAGGACGGAGTATTTTATCTTAGAATAGAGGACACCGATAAAAAGCGCGAGGTTGAAAACGGCGTTATCGGTATGGTAAACGGCTTAAAGGATTTCGGAATAACACCCGACGAGGGCGCTGTGGGGGAGACTGAGGAAAGCGGCGCTTACGGCCCGTATACACAGAGCAAGAGAACACATATATATCAGGCATATGTAAAGGACCTTGTTGAAAAGGGGCTTGCATATCCGTGCTTTATGACCGAGGAAGAGATCGCAGCGGTCAGAAAGCAGCAGGAGGAGGAAAAAGCTCTTCCGGGTATTTACGGCAAGTATGCGAAGTACCGCGATATTACTGTAGAAGAAGCGGAACAGAGAATTAAAAACGGCGACGAGTATGTTGTTCGCCTTAAATCACCGGGCAAGCCGGACGGAAGAATAAAGTTTAAGGACGAGGTCAAGGGAAAGATCGAGATACAGGAGAATATTCTGGATATTGTTCTTCTGAAGAAGGACGGAACGCCGACCTATCATTTCGCTCACGCGGTTGACGACCACCTTATGAGAACAACTCATGTGACAAGGGGCGATGAGTGGCTTTCATCGGTTCCTATTCATTTGCAGCTCTTCTATGTGTTGGGCTTTAAGGCGCCTAAGTATGCCCATATTGCTCCGATTATGAAGGAGGATGCGGAAACAGGCGGCAAGAGAAAGCTTTCAAAGCGCAAGGACCCCGAGGCGGCGGTAAGCTATTACGCTGAGGCGGGCTATCCGGCGGGCGCGGTAAACGAGTATCTCATGACGATTGCAAACTCAAACTATGAGGACTGGAAGCGCGCGAATAAGACAGGCACTATTGATGATTTTGCCTTTGCGCTTAACAAGATGAGCAAGGCGGGCGCTTTGTTTGATATGGTAAAGCTTCATGATATTTCAAAGACATATATATCAACGCTTGACACCGAAACGGTTTACAATGCTGTTGAGGAATGGTCGGCTGAATATGACAAGCAGCTTTACAGGCTGATAACAGCCGATCCCGAATATGCAAAGAGGATATTCTCAATCGAGCGCGGCAATAAGAAGCCGAGAAAGGATATCGGCAAGTGGTCGGAGGTCAAGGACTATATAGCGTATTTTTATGACGAGCTGTTTGACGGCAGACGCGCCTGTGTAGAAGCCGTAACGAAGGACGACGCGAAGCTGATTCTTGAAAGATACATGGAAATATATAACCCGGACGGCGCGGCGCAGGACTGGTTCCCGCAGGTTAAGGCGCTTGCCGAGGAGCTTGGCTACGCGGGAACACCAAAGGAATATAAGCAGAACCCGGAGAGCTTCAAGGGGCATGTTGGTGATGTTTCAAGCGTTATACGCGTTGCCGTAACAGGCAGAACAAACACACCGGATTTATACGAGATAATGCAGACTCTCGGCGAGGAGAAGGTCAGGGAGCGCATTGAAGAAGCGATAGATCAGTTAACAAAGTAATGGAGAAAGGCTTATGGAAGAAACATATACACCGAAGAATTTTATAGAGGACGCAATAGAAAAGGATTTAAAGGAAGGACATTACGATCATGTTCAGACACGATTTCCGCCGGAGCCTAACGGCTATCTTCATGTAGGTCACGCGAAGGCGATTTGCATAGATTTCGGTATGGCGGAAAAATATAACGGTGAGTGCAATCTCCGTTTTGACGATACG
>JBJEIV010000109.1:0-3455 GCA_051877395.1 Candidatus Ornithomonoglobus sp. | reverse complement strand
TCTCAATGCGTCAAGAGACTTCCTTGACAAGGCAATAGTCGTGTTCCCTATGGCGTTCGTGCTTATGCTCGGTGAGATCGATATTTCGGTCGCTTCAATCATGGCTCTCTCCGCGACGATCATGGGTATTGTCTATCAGGCGGGCTGTTCAATGGCGGTTGCGATTGCCGCGGCGCTTCTCACCGGAATTATCTGCGGATTTATCAACGGTGTAATCCTTGTTAAGTTCCCGGAGCTTTCATCAATGATCGTAACTCTGGCAACACAGATCATATTCCGCGGTATCGCGTCAATAATTCTTGAAACAAAGTCAGTCGGCGGCTTCCCGTCATGGTTTACAAAGATTGCCGCAGGAAAGATCGGCGGCATGGTACCGTATGTACTGGTGTTCGTGGTTCTTGAGGCATTGTTCTTCGCATATCTTCTGCACTGTACAAAGTTCGGACGCCGCTGCTACGCAATGGGCAACTCGGTAACGGTCGCAAAGTATTCGGGCGTTAAGACCGATAAAATCAAGCTTATCGTTTACACAATGGCGGGTCTTTTCTCAGCGATAGCCGCTGTATACCTTGCGTCAAAGATGTCAAGCGTAAGACCAGACGTTGCAAAGGGCTATGAGCTTGATATAATCGCAATGGCAGTTCTCGGCGGTGTTTCGACATCAGGCGGCAAGGGAAGGATCCTCGGAGCATCTCTTGCTATCCTCGTAATAGGTTATCTCCGTTACGGTCTCGGACTTATAAACGCATCGTCACAGATCATAATGATCGTTGTGGGCGCTCTTCTTATCATCGCGGTTGCGATCCCAAGCCTACAGAACAGCATAGGAAATACCAACTGGTTCAAGAAGCTTAAAGCGATGGGGCAAAGAAAATAAATGTGCATAAAGAGAGAATTGTGGGATAAAGCTCTCTCTTAAAAATAATAAAATAAAACAAAAAGAAAGGAAGAAATCAAAATGAAATTCAGAAAGTTAATGGCATTAGGTCTTGCAGCAGCATCGGCAGCGGCAGTTCTCGCAGGCTGCGGCGGCACAGCAGCACCGGAAACAGCGTCAGAGGATGGCGCAGCATCGGGCGGCGGCGTATACGCGTTTGTTGCAAAGGATGTTCAGAACCCGTATATGCAGAAGGTATATGAAGGCTTTGAGACGGCATGTAACGAGATAGGCGCAGAGGCTCTTTATAAGGGACCTGAGGCTGCAACGCCGGAGAAGCAGATCGAGATCATCAATCAGCTTGTTGCTCAGGGCGTAGCAGGTATCGCAATCGCGGCTAACGACCAGGACGCTCTTCAGCCGGCGCTTACAGAGGCTATGGATGCCGGTATTCCTGTTATCTCACTTGACTCGGCTGTAAACGCTGCATCAAGAAAGACACATATCCAGCAGGCTGACCCGGAGAAGATCGGACGCGGACTTGTTCAGGCTGCATATGAGATGGTAGACGGAGATGGCGGCATCGCTATTCTTTCGGCTACAGCTCAGGCTACAAACCAGAACCTCTGGATCGAGTGGATGCAGAAGGAGGTTGAGGAGAACGCTGACAAGTATGCAAGCACACCGATCGTAAAGATCGCATACGGTGATGACGACCCGACAAAGTCAACATCAGAGACACAGGCTCTTCTTCAGGACCCGTCAATCAAGGTTATCATAGCTCCGACAACAGTTGGTATGCTTGCGGCAGGTAAGGTTCTTCAGGATAAGGACTCAGAGGTGAAGCTCACAGGTCTCGGTCTCCCGTCAGAAATGGCTCCGTTCATTGAGGACGGCACATGCCCGTGGATGTATCTCTGGAATCCGGTTGACATCGGTAACCTTGCAGGCTACACACTTGACGCTCTTGTAAAGGGTGAGATCACAGGCGAGATCGGTGAAACCTTCACAGCAGGAGAGCTCGGCGACAAGGAAATCACAGAGGCTGCCGACGGCGGCACAGAGGTAATGTTGGGCGATCCGTTCAAGTTCGATCCTGAGAACATTGCAGAGTGGAAGGAAATTTATTAATTAAAACATAAAATACAGGCTTAATTGTAAATCCCACAAAAGGAAGGCTTTCCGCAGAAATGCGGAGAGCTTTCTTTGTGCGTAAAGGTATTGACAAAGGTTTGTTGATAATATATAATTAGAATAGGTACAGATTAAAAAATTTGTGAAAAATTATGGGAGGAAAGCAATGACGCGTCATTCGCAGCTTTTTAAGCGTATTGTCAAGCCGTATTTTATACTGCTTACAATCATTATTTCAATAGCGACCGTCATTGTGTATTCCGCATCGGTCGCAAAGGTAAGAAACGAGTCTGTAAAATCATTGCAGAAGCTTGCGGAAAGAACGGCGCAGCTGACGGATACTCTTATAGACGAGCTGAGCGCGCTGGCGGATCAGGTAAATCATCAGCAGAAAATCACCGGATTGTTTTACAATGTGCAGAACGGCAATACCGATAAAACGAACCGCTTTGATATTGATATTCTTAACAGCATAGATATTTCTTCAACCTTGAAGAATTTGCTTGCCGGAAGAACAGGACAATATAATATTTCAATATATAATAACTACGGCGATTTTGTTTCAAGCCATAACTATATGATAAACCGTGAGGCGCTTACTGAATTTACAGAGAGTGGACAGTATGCAAAAACAATGATGGCGCTTAATTCAAACGGCGGAGTTATGGTTCAGCCGCCCTCCGAAAACCCATGGACAAACAGCAGGAGTATATATATTACCTTACAGAAGGAATTAAAAAACGAATATTCAGAGGATGTCTGCGGTATAATTGAGGTGCGCGCGTCTGTAAAGCAGCTTGAGGAGCTGCTGTCGAATGGCGGCAGGGTCGGGGGACAGGTGTTGATACGCAACCTGGCAAATGGAGAGATAATTTATCCCTACGGCTACACCGAGGAGGAAAATATTTCATATATAACCGCGCCGCTGGGCAGAACCGGCTGGGAGGCGGCAATCCCGTACAATGACGGTGTCTCAAAAGGATTCAGTATGCAGTTAATACTGCTGTTTGTGATACTTTACATAATCCTCATGAGTCTGGTGCTGATAGTGGCGTTAATTATAGGCAGACACGTTTCAGAGCCTATTTTGCAGCTTGCTGAGCATGTGCGTGAAATTGACACGCCGGAGGGCAAGCTTGTGCCGATGGAGGGAGCGATTGATGAAATAAAGGAGCTTGAGGAGAGCTTTAACACAATGCTAAGGCATATGAATAATTCATTACAACGCGAGAAAAAGGCATATTCTCTCGCTCTCCAGGCGCAGATGAATCCGCACTTTCTGTATAACAGCCTTTCGGTAATCGGAGCGGCGGGATTGGAGTCGGGAGCGGATAACGTTTATGATATGTGCATAGAGCTTTCCGAGATGCTTCGGTATGTTGCGGCATATGAAAAGGTTACGGTTCCATTAAGGGAGGAAATCGCGCATACAAGGAATTATCTT
>JBJEIV010000108.1:0-3484 GCA_051877395.1 Candidatus Ornithomonoglobus sp. | reverse complement strand
GACATCAGCATATATCCGTTCGCGTTATATACCGTCTTCGGCTCATACAGATTTTTACCGTTTATAAAAATAACCTTTGTATTATTTTCTGTTGAAATACCAAGCGCCTTTTCACCGCTCATTTCATGATAATACTCTGTTGGAACGGGAGTTATTTCCTTTTTACTGTTTCTTATAACATACAGGGTGTCTTCCTCATTGCTGTAATTTATATCAAACCCATAATTGGCAAGATCCTCAACCACTATAAGGGCTGCGCTGTCGCCTTTGTGTAAAAATGTCGGGACCTCAAAGCCGTCTATATAGCTTCTTATATCGGTAAAATATGTATATCCGTACATATCATCCATTGCAGCAAATCAGTAATCAAGAAGCTTTGCAGCATCCGTATATCTGCTATAGGAAGGATATGACGCCATTGTTACCGCGATCATTCTTCTTCCGTTACGGACCGCTGTTCCGCAGAAGCAGCTGCCGGCGGCATCGGTGGTTCCTGTCTTAAGACCGTCAGCGCCCTCATAATAACAGCTGTCAAGCAGATGATTGGTTGTGTTATAATATGCTCCGTGGAATGTGATAGACGGCTGTCGTGTTATATTGATCACATCGGGATAATCACGGATCAGACAGCGCGCAAGCTCCGCCATACCGATAGCTGAAATCTGATTATCCTGATAGCCGTAGCTGTCATAAAACTGTGCCTCTATACCAAGTCTTGCGGCAGTATCGTTCATATACTGAACAAATGATGCCTCATCGCCGCACAGGTATTGCGCAAGCGCGAGCACAGCGTCGTTTGCCGAGCATACCATTGCCGCGTTGAGAAGCTCTCCTATAGTATAGGTATCATTCTGATCCAGACCGATAACCGTTAATGACGGATCGATACATGATATCTCGTAGGACGGATCTCCGATGCTGACCACAGTGTCATAAGTGACCTTTCCGTCTGCAATCGGTTCAAATACACAATATGCGGCCATAACCTTTGTCATGCTTGCAGGGACACGCATTTCCCCGCCGTTATAATCATACAATACTTTTCCGGTATCAAAATCCATAACACATGCCGCGGCAGACGAAATTTCGTTATCGCCTATGACAGCCGCGTCTGTGCTTATTCCGAATGCGGCGCACTGAAGCATCAGCGTCAATGCTGTTATTACGCTTAATTTTTTCTTCATTTGTTTCCCATCCTCTTTATTCGCAATGCAGAACCATTTTCCCAAGATTAAGGCTCTTCTGCACATCTATTACATGCTGGTTTGAGCTTCCGCGCCAGCTTAGCGTTGTATCCTTTTTCGCCTCAACAAAACGTCCGTCAACCAGAACATCAAGCATTTTTATGACCGAAAGATTTTTAACGTCCTTCCACTTATAGCCTGTGTACATCCAGATCGTCTTGTCGGGAAACCTTTCGCGCACCTGTGCGACAAGCGCCGTCATTTCATCTCGTCTGCATTCCAGCAGCGGATCGCCGCCGGAAAAGGTTATTCCCGAAATGTACGGCTTTGCAAGATAGCCGAAAAGCTCCTCCTTTGCAGCCTTGTCAAATTCAAGCCCGCCGTTTATATCCCATGTGACCGGATTCTGACAGCCCGGGCAGCGGTGCTCACAGCCCGCGGTCCACAGCACCACCCGCAAACCGTCACCGTTCAACATATCATCCTTTGTAATATTATGGTAGCGTATCATCCTTACATGCTTTTCCTTTCAGCAATTTCAGCCATTTTTGCGGCGTTAAGACGTGTGTCGCCCTTAACGCGCGAATATGAAAGATAGCCGTTCATACGGTCGATCTTCGTAAGATTCTTTGAGCCGCATACGGGGCATACATCCATTTCAAGCTCCTCATGACCGCAGTCGTCGCAGTATGCAAGCGAAAGATTAACTCCCTCGTACAGTCCCATATCCATAGCGCGGCGCACAAGCGTCTTTATCGCCTCTCTGTTGTATGAGATCGGGTACTTAACATACTGTATCTTTCCGCCGTTTGCGAGATTCCAGAAACGGTTTTCGCTGTCCTGCTTTTCAATCGGGGTTATGTCCTCGGTAACATGACAATGGAAGCTGTTTGAAACATATTCCCTGTCAGATACGTTTTCCACAACGCCGTACTTTGACCGAAACTGTGTTATCTGCAGTCCGCAAAGTGATTCCGCCGGAGTTCCGTATATCGCATAGAGGTGTCCGTCCTCCTTCTTGAACTGAGCGATTTTGTCATTTATATGCTTGAGCACGTCAAGCGCAAAATTACCGTCCTCATAAAGGCTCTTTTTATTATATAACTGCTGCAATTCATTAAACGCCGTTATTCCGAACGAGGCTGTCGCCGATTTTAGAAGCGGCTTTATCTTGTCATGTATTCCGAGCTTGCCGCCGTAGAAGCCGCCCTCGCAGTATGCAAGCGGATTTGTCGATGCGCGCATTTCGCCCAGATAGTCATATGTGCGGCAGTGCAGCTGCCTTATAAGCTCCAGGTAATAGTCAAGCACCTCATAAAAATCCTTTGACTCCTGCCTTGACTTCGCAAGTATCATTGGCAGATGCAGCGATATTGCGCCTATATTGAAGCGTCCTACAAATACCGGTGTGTCGTTTTCGTCAGCCGGCTCTATCCCGCCTCTTTCATACCACGGTGAAAGGAACGCGCGGCAGCCCATAGGTGAAACGATCTTACCGTACTTCTTATACATTGAAGGCACATATCCCTCTCCCGTAAGGCTCAGCCAGTCGGGGTACATTGTCTTTGCGGAGCAGTCTATTCCCGCCTCAAATACATCCTCAAGCTCTCCGCCGGGACCGTGAAGCTTTTCATCATATAGGAACACAAGCTTCGGGAAAAGCACCGGCTTTTTATAGCCCGGCTTGCCCTGACCGTTCATTCGTACTCTGAACATTATCTTTGTGCAGAGCCTTGCAAAGCGTCCGGTTCCTGTTCCGGCTGTTACCGTGATAAACGGATAGTCGCCGCGGCTTGACGAAACGGAATTAAACTTATACTCCCACCCCTGGAAGCCCTGCTCAAAGTCGCGCTCGATATCCTGCATTGTAAGCTCCTCGCACTTTTTCTCATCAATGCCTAACGAGCGGTACTTTTCCATATACTTTTTGTATGACTTTTCCGCGTACGGCTCGAGAATAAGCTCCGCTGACGGAACCGTAAAGCCGCCGTACTGCTGCGACGCGGCGCTCAGCACTATATCGCCTATTACGTCAAACGCGGTATCAAGTGTTTTAGGCTCATTATACCACAGATTACCCATTTCAAAGCCGCCCTTTAAAACATTTGCTACATCAAAAAGGCAGCAGTTCATTGTATCGCGTCTTGCGCTCATATCGTGAATATAAATATATCCGTCACGTATCGCCTGAAGCTCCTCAGTCGTCAGGAAAAATTTCTTATACAGCTCCTTATTGAGCTGATTGAATATAAGGCTTCTCTTGGTTGAAACAAGAGCGCTGTCAGTATTTGAATTTTCCT
>JBJEIV010000107.1:0-3488 GCA_051877395.1 Candidatus Ornithomonoglobus sp. | reverse complement strand
TCTCAAAGGACGCATACTGCTTAAAGGACAAACAGGGAGTAAGCATAGGCGGTTCGGGTATGATGGCAAGACCGATGGATCTTGCGAGGGTAGCGGCGCTTGTAATGAACGGTGGACGCTATAACGGAAAGCAGCTTCTTGACGCGCAATATCTGAAAGAGGCTACATCATATCAGTCAAGGACGGAAACACGCGGCAGCTTCCCCGATGAGCGTCAGGGCTACGGTATGCAGTTCTGGAGAACGAGAAATAACAGCTATATGATGTACGGCATGGCAGGGCAGCTTGCGCTGTGTGTGCCGGATAAGGATTTTATTCTTGTTACAACGGCAGATACGCTGAGCTGCCGCGACGGTGTGCAGGATATTCTTGACGCCTTCTGGAACAACATATACGACAGGCTTGACACGGTAATGCCGGACAAACAGAGGGAGCTTGACGAAATCCTTAAAAACCGCCGTCTTACCCCGACGGCAGGCGGGGGAAAGGAATTTTGCGGCGAATACGAGTTCGGAAAGAATAAGCTGGGGCTTAGCCGGATAGGGATAACAACCACAAAGGACGGCGGAGAGCTTCGCTATACGAATGAAACAGGAAGCCATACGCTGCCGTTTAAAACCGGAGCTTTTGAATACGGGCTGTTTCCGTATTACGACTGCCAGTGTATAACAAGCGGCGCGTGGGTGGAGGATAACAGGCTTGTTATAAAGAGCCGGCTGACAGGCGAAATGATAGGCTCGGTCAATATGGAGCTTTATTTTAAGAACGGCGCAGTAACAATTTCCTCACGCAAAACCGAGGGGCATTATTTCGGAGAATTTAACGGAGTGGCAAGCGGCAGAAGCATTAAATAACATTAAAGCATATAAAGGCACAGTCGGGATTGACTGTGCTTTTTGATTGCGGTTTTTACATAGATTTCACATAATCTTTATTCTTCTTTGATAGCCGACAAAAGAATTAAATGGTAAACTATAAAAAACAGGGTAAGCTATATAGCTTGCATTAAGTACCCTGTATTTTAATCGTACTTAATGCAAGCGGTTAAGACCTCTTTTGACTAAGGAGAAAACACAATGAAAGAAGTATTACAGACAATATTCGGATTACTCGGCGGACTTGCGGTTTTCATCTTCGGAATGAACATGATGAGCGAATGTCTGCAAAAGGTTGCGGGGGAAAAGATGAAAAAAATCCTCGCGCTGCTTACAAAAAATCCAATTCTCGGAGTTATAGCCGGAGCGCTTACAACAGCGGTGCTGCAGAGCAGCAGCGCCACGACGGTCATGGCGATAGGCTTCGTAAGCGCCGGTCTTATGTCGCTTCCGCAGGCAATATCCATTATCCTCGGAGCAAATATCGGCACGACGATAACGGCTCAGATCATAGCCTTTAAAATCAGCGATTACATATATGTTTTCGTGTTTGTCGGTTTCCTTATATATTTCCTTGCAAAATCGGAAAAGCTTAAAAATATCGGACAGACAATTTTTGCGTTCGGTCTGCTGTTTTTAGGTATCGAAACAATGGGAAGCGTTATGAAGCCGCTTGCGTCAAGTCCGGTATTTACGGACATGATCGGAAGGGTAGCGGGTGTTCCGGTGCTTGGAGTAGCGGTGGGAACGCTTATGACGCTCGTTGTGCAGAGCAGCAGCGCCACTATCGCGGTTTTGCAGAACTTTGCCTCGCAGGCGGGCGCGGACGGCGTTACAAGTATTCTCGGACTTACAGGTGCGATCCCTATCCTGCTCGGTGATAATATCGGTACAACTATTACGGCGCTCCTTGCAAGCGTCGGTCAGCCTAAAAACGCAAAGAGAACGGCGGTCGCGCACTGTATCTTTAATATTTCCGGCTGTCTGCTCTTTATCTGGTTTATACCGCTGTTTGCTAAATTCATTCAGATGATCTCTCCTAAGGGTCCTGAGATCGAGGTTATTTCGCGTCAGATCGCCAACGCGCATACCACGTTCAATATAGTTATGACGGTTATATGGATACCGCTTATATGGCTTATGGTGAAGATAGTTATGAAGCTTCTCCCGGATGGCAAAAATGAAGCAAAGGATATAAACAAGCCTATATACCTTGACGATAATCTTATCACACAGCCCGCCGCCGCTCTGCAGCTTGTTGCAAAGGAGATCATACACTGCGGTGATGTTGTGAGAGGGATATTAAGCGACACGGTGGATGCGGTCAAGGAAGGCGGAAAGAAGCAGTTTGAAGCGATCGCGGAAAAAGCGGAGGTTGCGCGAGGTCTAAACAATGAGATCATGGAATACCTCGCCGAGCTGTTTGCGTCGGGTGTGCTCACGGAGGAGCAGGCAACGCAGACCGCGGGAATAATGCATGTGCTTAGCGATATTGACAGCATAGGTTATCTGAGCCGCGAAATTGCGGATAACTTAAAGGAAAACCTTGAAAATAAAAAGTCCTATTCAAAGGACGCTCTGAAAAACCTGCAAGGCGGACTTTCTCTGATAGGGGAAATGTATTCAGACGCTCTGAGCGTTATGAAGAATGGCAATAGTGTCAGCGTTAAGGATATTCTGAAAAAGAAGGAAAAGGTACTTGACCTTGATATAGATATGCGCAAGGATCATATGAAGCGCGTAGCGAAAGGTAAGTGCAAGGCAAGTCTTACCGCGTCCTTTAACAATGTTCTGCATACTATTGATCGTATGGGAAATAACTGTGTAAATATTGCGGAGGCGGTATCCGGTTCTGTTGATTTCGGCTATTTCACAGGTGTTGACGAGGTATAATTAAATAAGGAAATAATCGGAAAGCTTCTGTTCTTGAAATCTAAGGCAGGAGCTTTTTATATACTTATATCATGGCTTTGATACTTATGCAGCAAATAAACTGGTATACAAACAAAAAACGCAATCGGAACTATGCAAATTCACCAAAAAAGTATATAATATAAACAACTTATTATGTGCGAATATATAATTAAAGAGGAGGGGTTTTTGTGAAGACAAAACAGCTTACGGCGTGGATCTCGGCTGCGGCTCTTGCCGCGACGATGATAACGCCGATCACAGTTTCGTATGCGGAAGGTCCAACCACGCTTACGGTCGGACCGGACAAGCAGTACAAGACAATACGCGAAGCGTATGCGGCTGCTAAGGAAATAAATCCGCAGAGTGAGGCACAGCGGGTAACAATTGATGTTGATCCGGGCGATTATGAGGAGCAGCTCAGAATTGATGATGTAAAGTATCTCACATTTGAGCAGGCTCCGGAAACAGAGGGGCAGGTAGTCCTTCATTGGTACTATTGTACCGGTTATTGCGCGGGTGACTGCGATCTTGACGGCAATTACAATGAGAATATCGACTGGTATGCAAATCCGCCGAAGGACAGTGACGGCAACACCTATGCTATAGGCGATGTGATAAATGCCGGCACTACCCTCACCTATAAGGATAAGACAGGAACTGAGTACACCAAGACAGTAAAGAATGCAACCCATCTCGGTT
>JBJEIV010000106.1:0-3507 GCA_051877395.1 Candidatus Ornithomonoglobus sp. | reverse complement strand
ACTGATGTTGGTTTTGGTTGGTGCTAAAAAAATGAAAAAATGGGGAAACTCAAAATGTGCTTTAAGCTCTTGACGAAATTCTTTAACAGTGTTATAATAATATTGCAGATTTATCTTTTGGAGGAAAAAGACATGAAAAATACATTTGTCACAGATACTATAAAATACATCGGTGTTGAAGACGCTGATATAGACTTATTTGAAAGTCAGTATTCTGTTCCCAACGGTATGACATATAACTCCTATCTTATTATGGATGAAAAGATCACCATTATGGATACCGCGGACAAGCGCAGAACAAATGAATGGCTTGCAAAGCTTGAGGAAGCGCTTGACGGCAGAACACCGGAATATCTTGTAGTTTCACATATGGAGCCTGATCATGCCGCAAATATCGCAAATGTGGTTGAGAAGTATCCGTCAATCAAGGTTGTGGGCAACGCTAAGACCTTTACATTCATAAGCCAGTTCTTTGATATCGACCTCGCTGACAGAAAGGTCGTTGTAAAGGACGGAGATGAGCTTTCTCTCGGTTCGCATACACTGAAGTTCATATTTGCTCCGATGGTTCACTGGCCGGAGGTCATGATGTCCTACGAACCCTCGGAAAAGGTTCTTTTTGCCGCTGACGGCTTCGGTACCTTCGGCACGATAGAAAATCAGGAGGAGGACTGGGCATGCGAGGCAAGACGCTATTACTTCAATATCGTCGGCAAGTACGGCGTTCAGGTGCAGAGTGTGCTTAAAAAGGCAGCCGCTCTTGACATAAACGTTATATGTCCGCTTCACGGACCTGTGCTCAACGAAAACCTCGGCTATTATATCGGACTGTATGACACATGGTCAAAATACGAGCCGGAGGCGGAGGGTGTATTTGTCGCCCACGCTTCGATCCACGGCAACACCGCAAAGGCGGCTGAGGAGTTCGCTGAAATATTAAGAGCAAAGGGCGCAAAGAAGGTTGCTGTTGCCGATGTATGCCGCGATGACATTGCCGAATGTGTTGAGGACGCATTCAAATACGGCAAAATAGTTTTCGCCGCGGCGTCATATGACGGCGGAGTATTCGCCCCGATGCATGACTTCTTACAGCATCTTATAATGAAGGGCTGGAGAAACAGAAAGGTCGCGCTTATCGAAAACGGCACATGGGGTCCCACAGCCGCAAGAGCGATGAAGGGTATGCTTGAGTCGATGAAGGATATTACAATCTGTGAAAACACTGTCACTATTAAATCTGCCATGAAGGAAGCGGACAAGCCCAAGCTTGAGGCGCTTGCCGATGAGCTTCTCGCAGACTGATATATATACAAATGAAAGGAAACTATATTAATGAGAGAATTTACACTTTTAAAACAGAATGACCCTGAGGTTTATGCCGCTGTCATGGACGAGGCTAACCGTCAGAAGAACAAAATTGAGCTTATCGCCTCGGAAAACTTTGTTTCCGAAACAGTTATGGAGGCTAACGGCACACCGCTTACAAACAAGTACGCAGAAGGTCTGCCGGGCAAGAGATACTACGGCGGCTGCGAATATGTAGACGTTGTTGAAAATATCGCAAGGGATCGCGCAAAGAAGCTTTTCGGCGCAAACTATGCCAACGTTCAGCCGCATTCGGGAGCGCAGGCAAATATGGCGGTATTCTTTGCCCTTCTTACACCGGGTGATACCGTTCTTTCAATGAGCCTTGACCAGGGCGGTCACCTCAGCCACGGCTCGCCTGTCAATATGTCGGGTAAGTATTTCAATATCGTACCCTACGGCGTTACAAAGGACACAAACACTATAGACTATGACGAGGTAAGACGACTTGCTCTTGAATGCAAGCCAAAGCTTATTCTTGCGGGAGCGTCAGCTTATCCGAGAGTAATCGACTTTGAGAAGTTTGCCGAAATCGCAAAGGAGGTAGGCGCGTACTTTATGGTGGATATGGCGCATATCGCAGGTCTTGTTGCCGCGGGCGTTCATCCGTCGCCGATGCCGTACGCTGACGTTGTTACAACAACAACACATAAGACTTTAAGAGGACCCAGAGGCGGTCTTATCCTTACAAATGATGAGGAGCTTTCAAAGAAATTCAACAAGGCTGTATTCCCCGGCATCCAGGGCGGTCCGCTCATGCACACAATAGCCGCAAAGGCTGTATGCTTCGGCGAGGCTCTCAAGCCGGAATTTAAGGAGTATCAGGAGCAGATCGCAAAGAACGCAAAGGCTCTCGCGGCGCAGCTTGTTGAAGAAGGCTTTAAGCTCGTTTCCGGCGGCACCGACAACCACCTTATGCTCGTTGACCTTACCGATAAGGACGTTACGGGCAAGGAGGCGGAAAAGATGCTCGATGAGGTAGGCATCACATGTAACAAGAATGCTATTCCGTTTGATACAAAGAGCCCGTTCATCACAAGCGGTCTCAGAATCGGCACTCCCGCCACCACCTCGCGCGGCTTCGTTGAGGAGGATATGGTTGAGGTAGGTAAGCTTATAGCTATGACTATCAAGGACTTTGAGGGTAACAAGGAAGAGGTTAAGGCAAGAGTTGCCGCCCTCTGTGAAAAGCACCCGCTTTATGCTTAATTGAAGGGACACAATAAAGAATGGATTTTAAAGAACATATAACAGAAAAGCTTACGGAGCTTACAGGACTGGAAAAGTCAGCCGTTGAAAAAGCAGTTGAAACTCCGCCGGACGAAAAGCTAGGCGACTTAGCCTTTCCGTGCTTTCCGCTCGCAAAGGTTCTGCGCAAGGCTCCGCCGCTTATCGCTCAGGAGCTGGCAGCTCAGCTGTCATCAGACGATCTGATCGACCATGTTGACGCTGTGGGCGGTTATCTGAATTTCTTCTATAACCGCGCCGCTTTCATAAGCGACACCGTAAGCGCGGCAAGAGAAGCCGGAGAAAACTGGGGCAGATCGGATATGGGCGCGGGCAAAACGATTCTCGTTGAGTATTCCTCACCGAATATAGCAAAGCCGTTCCATATAGGTCATCTTTTCTCAACGGCTGTAGGTAATTCTCTTGCGAAGATATATAAATTCTTAGGCTATGATGTTCAGTCACTAAACCATCTCGGTGACTGGGGAACACAGTTCGGCAAGCTCATAAGCGCGTATAAGCGCTGGGGCGATCCGGCATTAATTGAGAAGAATCCAATTAAAGAGCTGCTTAAAATATATGTCAAGTTCCATGAGGAGGCTGAAAAGCACCCAGAGCTTGAGGACGAGGCGAGAGAATATTTCAAGAAGCTTGAGGACGGAGACGAGGAAACGACCGCGCTCTGGAAATATTTCAAGGATCAGAGCCTTGTAGAGTTCAAGCGTGTATATGATATGCTTGGTGTTGAGTTCGACTCATACAACGGAGAAGCATTCTATTCGGATAAGATGGACGATGTCGTGCAGATACTCCGCGATACGGGACTGCTTGTAGAAACCGACGGCGCACAGGTGGTTGACCTGTCGGATATGAATATGCCGCCGTGCATTATTCTCAAGTCTGACGGCGCTACAA
>JBJEIV010000105.1:0-3508 GCA_051877395.1 Candidatus Ornithomonoglobus sp. | reverse complement strand
CATATCATATTGCCGTATCTGAGCGAAAGAAGTATATCACAGGTAAAGCAGTAAACGTGATGAATAGGGAGCACTGTAAGAAGCACATCCTCCTTATCCGACTCATTGTCACGGCAGAAGGTATTGTCAATGTAATTGCCGTGTGAGAGCATTACGCCCTTGCTCTTTCCGGTAGTACCGGAGGTGTATACGATTGCCGCAAGCGTGTCGGGGGTGATGTCAGCCGGCTCTGCAGGAGCGGTTTTATCAATAATTCCCTCAAGAGTAAGGCCATCCTCCGCCTGTCCCAGACAAATATATGTATGAATGCCAGGGCATTCCGACTTGATCTGATCAAGCATTGCGCAAAAACGCGCATCGTAGAAAAATACGCTTACATCTGCGCGGTTTAAAAGCTCGCAGATATCATCGCAGGCAAGCTGCGCATCAAGCGGAACAACAGTGTTTCCGCCTATAGACGTACCGAACCAGCTTACAAGATAATTATAGCTCGTAGCGCCGATCACCGCCGCGTGAAGCTTTCCCAGCGGCTTTAAAAAGCCGTTCAGACGCTTGCAGTCCTCATATAAATCCGTGTGCGATTTTTCAACGATTTCCCTTCCGCGCTTTTCTTTTATAAATGTGCTGTCGCCAAATTTCTCAGCAGAGAGGCGCACAAGATCGGCTAAGGTCTTTACATTTGCTTTTTCCATATTATTACTGCTCCTTTACAAGCTTTTCGAGATATTCTGCCGCATCTCCTACGGTCTCAAGCTTTAATACATCCTGCTCATCAATCATAACTCCCAGCTCACACTCCAGTTCTCCGAGCATGCTCATAAAGTCATATGAATTAAAATCCAGATCCTCAATAAATCTTGATTCGGGTGCTATAGCTTCCGGATCGGCATCAACATAGTTACTGATAAGTTCTTTGATCTTTTCAAACATTTTAAACATCTCCATTCTTTTATATCATTTCAAGGATCTCGCCTATTGTTCTGTCTTTATTCTCTATTCCTCTGAACAGAACGCGGCAGAGATAATAATACAGGTATTCCATTTCATATTCGGTGACAACGTCCTTCTGATACTCAAAGTTAAAGTTGAGTCCGTTGTCCTCCGCGCGGTGCATTACCGTCAGATACAGAGGCTGCGCCGCAACTCCGTTGGTATACCACATACTCTTGTATGGAATATCAGGTATATCATGGTTGTTACGCTCCAGCGTCATGGGCTGGTATGTAAGGCTGATGCTTTCATAGCTCGACCCCGGAGCCATTTTCCAATAGCTTGAACGCTCATATGTATATGCGATCGGATCATAGTTGGCATGGCGGAAGATTTTATTCTGCTCTGTCTGAATAATACGGATAGCGTCAATAAAATTGGTTTCCGGCTCAATAATCGTACGCAGGGGGAAGAAATGTACTCTTGTTCCGCCCGAACGCTTTTCAAGCATTGTTCCTCGGCGGGCAACACAGCTCTTTATTGAAACATCCTTTTCGTTGTCATTGAACTTAGAAAGCACGGTGCGCAGACCCATAAGCAGCAGACATACCATCGGAACATTATTGTCATGACAGAACTGCAACATCCGGTCTGACGGGTGCTTTTCCAGGTGATATACCGATATGGACGCCTCAGGACTGTTAGAGGTTATTTTTGCGTGGCGAAGCTCGGGATTTCCGGATTCGCGACGCTGAGTAAGGAGACGGCCCATACCGGTGAAATCAGTATACATAGGCTCGTCTCTTTCAATTTCCTTTTTCCAGTACTCATGGTCGCGCTTTTTCAGAGGCGAATCTGCCTCGTACATCAGATCCTTTTCAACCTGCTTAAAATACGGCATCATGGGCTTGGGCATATCCATGCCGTAGCGCAGAGCACAGTATATTTCCAGAACATCGCGGTCAAACATGATAAGAGAGCTTGAATCCATTGTCATATGGTCAACCTTGAGATATATGCCGTTGAAGCCGTTCGGAAGCTTTATCATAACTACCTTGTTCATCGGTGAATTGTATCTCTTGAACGGTTCCTCTGTCCACCTGCGCATTTCGTTGTGCGCGTCTTCTTCGTTCCATGACGAAAAATCACAGAACGGAATATCTCTGTCCTCTGTCGGAACAATGTACTGATAGACTGTTCCGTCTTCATCCTCAAGAAATCTCAGTCGCATCGTATCAATGCGCTCATACGCTTTATATATTGCCTGCTTCAGTAAACCGAAGTCAACCTCCTGCTGGATATATAGCCCCGTACCAATGTTGAGCAGCTGATGATGCGGACATACTTTAGTTGAGTAATGATGAATCTTCTGCGCTGCTGTAAGCGGATAACACTGCAGAACAGCACCGTTTAAATTAATCTCCTTCATTGTTGGTTATATCCTTTCCGATTACATGTATCTTTCGATAAAATCTAGCATCCTGTTTTCGTATAATTCACTGTTTTCATAATAGGCCGCGCCGTGCCCCGCATTGTTAACAAACAATAGCTCTTTAGGTGAGGTGCAGGTCTCATAGTTTTTCTCACTCATCCATGTCGGAACGAAATTATCGTCTTTGCCGTGAATGAACAGAATCGGACAAGGGGCATGCTTCATCGCCTCAATTGTCGAATAGTCCTTAAAGCCGTAGCCTGCCTTCTTTCTGCATATTGCGTCGTTTATCTTCATTATAGGAAATTCGGGAAGCTTATAGTCCTTTTTAAGAACATGCGCAAAAACCTCATACGGCGATGTGAAAGCGCAGTCGGCAACGATAACCTTAACATTGTCCGGCAGGTCTTTACAGCCAGCTGTCATGAGAACTGTCGCTCCGCCCATTGAAATTCCGTAAAGAAGAATATTCTTTTTCTTTTCAAACCGCTTATTTATGTAATTGATCCATGCAAGGCAGTCATATCTCTCCAGAATACCGAAGCCTATATACTTTCCTTCACTTTTTCCGTGGGCGCGGCTGTCAATGATCAGGCAGTCAAATCCCTGTCTGTGCAAAAACGCGCCCACTGATGAGCAGTCGCTCAAGCCGCAGCTTGTATATCCATGCAGACATATTGCAATTTTATCCGACGGTTCATCTGCGGGTAGGTAATCTCCGTGAAGCGTAAGATTGTCTCTTGACTTAATAGTAACATGCTCCAGATTCTGAGACATGATCCATTCCTTGTTAGGACGAATTATCTTTTTATACTCCTCCCATTTTTTCATATCCGCCATTTCATCAAGATTGACTCTGAGCTTATCCTGTCTTGGAATTACCCTGTTAAACAGAACCGCAGCAGCAGTTCCCGACGCGGCAGCTCCCAGAAGCATTGTACCGCCCGCGACTTTTGCCGCAACTTTTGCAAAACCCATGTTATCACTCCTCTCTGATTTTTTTGACCGATGGTCAAATTCTTACTATCATGATATCACTTTTTTTACCAATGGTCAAGTATTTTTAATTATTTTACAAAAAAATCTTTATATATATATATGCTTTTGACTAAGTTTTCTATAGTCAATGCAATGAAGAAAACTTAG
>JBJEIV010000104.1:0-3528 GCA_051877395.1 Candidatus Ornithomonoglobus sp. | reverse complement strand
GCCGAATTTCAAAAAGACCACAAACCACGACTATATCGCGTCATATGCGGGAGAGCTTGCCGAGATCCCCGAAAACGGTGAATTGCCGTCATACATACCCAAAGACGTTGTTTTGCCGGAGCGTCAGTTAAAGACATACGGCAGACAGTTCACAATGTCAAGACAGGCGTTTATTGACGACGATATAGGACTTTTGACAACAATGCCTGCGAGATTTGCGGAAATAACGCTCCGTACACAGAATAAGCAGATTTATAATGTTCTGCTTAAAAACCCGAAGCAGGCTGACGGCAAAACACTTTTCCATAAGGACCGCAAAAATACGCTTGCGACAGGTACGGACGTATCGCTCGGAACGATTGAAAAGATGATATATATGCTCGGAATGCAGATTGACGCGGCGGGCAATCAGCTCGGCTTACTGCCGGATTTATTCATTGTGCCGCTCGGCATGGGCACACGGCTCCGCGTGCTTTTGACATCAAAGACCATTAACACGCCGGAAAATACACAGGCAGTAAATCCGTATGCGAATATGAATTTTGAGATCGTGGAGGACGTTACCCTCAACCTTTTATCGGAGCAGGGCGCGGATATTCCGTGGTTTATGGGCGTTAAGGGCGAGATCATACAGCTTGACACCCTCAACGGTCAGCGCGAGGCGAATATAAAGCGCGCGGAAAAACCGGGTGTTCTCGGATTTTCGTGGGACGTTTTCGCGGACTGGGGCGTTTCGGTGCGTCATCCGGAGTGCATCATAAGAAATCCGGGCATCAAGATCGCGGTAGATTAAAAAAATGTACGGCTATTTAGGCTATCTGCAATTTACGACGCATGATAAATGTGTTCAGGCTCCCGAAAACCTCGAAAGAACCGTACAGGGGCGCTGGGAAACCGTTTATCCCAACGACGGCTCGCGCCCCAGACGAATATTTCGCGGCGCGGATGTGGGCGGCTTTACATTTGATATGCACCTGCACCAATTCTATAACGAGGAACGCATAAGCGACATATTGGACCAAATCACAAATTGGGTAAACACAGGATATGCGCAGGAACTGGTTATAGGCTCGAAGCCGTTCGGTTACAACAAATGGATAATCAAAAAGGCGGTTCTGAAATATCAAGGACTGACGGCAACAGGCGAAATATACTACGCCGTAATCAGCGTGACGCTGGAGGAATATTAGAATGATAAAAACAGATATTACCATTAAAAATATTTCGGTAACCGACAATGAAGCGGAAGCCTTAAAGCGCAACATAGAGTTTTATTGTTCAACGCCGCGCGGCTCACTGCCGCAAATGAGAAATTACGGGCTTGATTTCAGCGTTATAGGCGAGAGCTACAGCGCGGCAAAGCGTAAATTGACAGTTGATATAATAAGCGGTGTACGCGATACTTTCGGAGTACAGATAAGCCGTATAGATGTAGATGCCGACGAAAACGGCAGATACACAGCGACAATAATTTTATAGGAGGTACAAAACAATGACAGGTACATATATACAGCCGGGAAATAACATCAATTATACAAATAACGGCGAAAGCACGATAGCGGCGGGAACGCTCGTTGTCGTGGGACTTATTGCCGCGGTCGCGGCAACGACGATACAGCCGGGCGAAATGGGCGCGCTTGCGACAACGGGCGTATTTGCCTTTGAAAAGGACAATACCGACATTGAGGCGGGCGCCGCGGTTTACTATAACAGTGAAACCGATACGGCGACCGCTGACGATACGGACGGCATAAAAATAGGCGTTGCAGTTGCGGCGGCAGGTACGACGGCAGCAGCGGTAAACGTTCGTCTCAATAATTAAGATGAATTTCAAGGATATTTTGAAAGAGGACGTTATAAACGTGTTTCTCAATCCCGACGAGTTCGGCGAGAAGCACGTTATAAACGGCAAAACGGCTGTAGTAATCATTGACGATGATTTATCCGAGGATACCGTTAATATCAATCTTATGGGCGAGGCAACAAGGGGAAACAGCGGTTTATACAACAATCAGAAAATTTTGTATATATCAACAAACGATTTGCCCGGCAAGCCTAAAGTAAACAGCTATATGGATATTGACGGTAAACGGCATATAGTGAGAACGTCGTCGGTACAGGGCGGCTTGTTCAAAATAACGCTTGAATTTGTAGGAGGCAGATAATGAACGTCAATATCGTTGTCAACACCGATAAAGCGGTGGAATACGCACGGCAGAAATTAGGCAGTCTGGAAAAGCGGGCGCCGCAGGCGGTAAGGACAGCCCTGAATAATGCCGCGAAGGAAATAAAAAAGTCCGATGAAAAGACGGCAAAAAGCACCTATACGGATTCAGGCGATCTGAACAGTCTTACAATGGATAAGGCGAGTGTGAGAAATCTTGAGGTTATATTGCGCGACAGCGGCGCGGCGGTAAGCATAACACACTTCAAGCCGCGCGTAGGAACAAGAGGAGTTACCGCGACAATCAATAAAAACAACGGTTCAAAAGTTATCGTGCATAAGAGCGGCAATAAAGGCTTTTTCCCCGGACAGATTAACGGCAAACGATACGGACAGCGGTATCGGAAAAAGAATGTCACCGCAGGCTATTTACGCAACGGAGGTGCTACAATCGTAGGACGCACAAAAGCGACAAGACTGCCGATTGAAAAAATCAACTCGCTTTCATCGCCGTCAGCACACGGCTCCCCGGACGTATGGAACAGGGTTGAGCCGGAGGGCGAGGCTTTATTGTACAAGCATCTCGACAAAGAAATTGAAAGGATATTGAGCTTATGACGACCATAAAGATACAGGAAGCTTTGAAATCAGAGCTTGAAAACAAGGTGTTGAATGAATTGAATTTATTCAACGATACGGATATAAAAGTCTTTTTGCAGGACGTGCCGTTATCTAAGGATTTCGAGGTTGACGGCTTGCCGGACACAGAGAATTATTTCCCGTGCGTGATAATCAAAGCAGTCAGCGGAGAGGTTGAAAGAAGCGGCGCACCGCAGACAACCCGCATTGAAATATTTGCAGTCTGTAAGGATTGGAAGGAGGATATGAGCGGTTATAAAAACGTCGTAATCATATTGGACCGAATCCGCGATTACCTGCTTTCGGAGGGCGGCATACACGGAACAGCCCGCCTGCAATATCCGCTTAAAATGCAGATGATTGACGATGATATGCCTATCCCGTTTTTTGAAGGCTCATTAACCACCCTATGGACGGTTGATGTTATGCCTTATAAGGACTATGAAAATCTACTTTAAGGAGGTTATGCAAAATGGCTAAAAAGCCTACAGAGCCGGAAACGGCGGCGGAAACAACCGCAGAGAACACACCGGACATATCCGATAAAACCGAAACAAAACCGCAGAAAAGAATATATGCGGGCGCTTCGGTGCCCGGCATGGAGCAGAATACCGTTTTTGAGGGGGACATTCCCGCGGTGCTTGATGTTCCTTTCGTGCGTGATTTGTGTATGGATATTACGGAATACGGCAGATTTGCCAAGGAGAGGCTTGACAGCAGCAGCC
>JBJEIV010000103.1:0-3557 GCA_051877395.1 Candidatus Ornithomonoglobus sp. | reverse complement strand
GTATGCGTCCTTTGAGAATCCGATTTCATCAAGAAATACGGCTCTCAGATAATCAAGCAGCTGCTTTCCCGTAAGCTTTTCAACAAGCGCGCCTAGTGTATGCGTCGCGGAGGTATCATATGCAAAAACCGTTCCCGGCTCATGCGTCGGTTCAGTTCTAAAAAAGCTTTCCACCCACGGCATTTCGGGATGCTGCTTATAAGTCGTATAGTCATGGGGCGAACGCATCATAAGCATATTTCTTATTGTAGTCTGCGCTGTCCACTCATACGGTGTAGGAAATTCCGGGAAGTATTTTACTATTTTATCATCAAGACTTATTCTGCCCTCCGCCGCCAATGCGCCTATTGCCAACGAAACAAAGCTTTTGGTAGCGGAATACATTCTGTGCAGGCAGTACGGCTTATACGGCGCATAATAGGTCTCAAGCAGCACTCTGCCGCCGCGGAGCATTATTACGCTGTGCATATCTATCGGAGTTTTATCAAGTGTTTCAAAAAATCCGCATATCCCCGCCGCCGGCACCCCCGCCTGCGCCGGCGTTATATATTCGAAATCCATAATAAATCCTTTCTGTTAAATATTAGAAAGGACGGTAAAGAAACAATCCTACCGTCCTTTCTCTATTTTAATTTAGGGAGAGGCTTAATTAATAATATTATCTCTCATAGGTTGCGGCAAGCATCAAAAACGGTCCGACTCCCTTGAAGTCGTTGTTTCTGATCGGCTCGCTCATGTAATAATCAAGAGTGCCGTTGCGGCGCGTATTATCCGCCGGTCCGAGACCTGCAACAGAGCAGCCCTTTGTTATATCAACTCTCTCGTCCGTTTCAACGATGAATACCTTTAAAAGTCCGTCCACCGCCTTTTCAAGATACGGCTTATAGGTTTCTGCGTCAATATAACCCTTTCTGATAGCCTTATCAAGAGAGTATGCAAACATACATGAGCAGGTAGCCTCCTGATAGTTATCGCTGCGGCGGTTATCCATTACCTGATACCATACGCCGTCCTCGTCCTGATACTTGACAACGTTTCCGATCGCCTTATTGAAAAGGTCAATAAGCGTCTGACGTCCCGGATGATCCTCGGGGAAGAAATCAAGAGTGTCAAGCAACGCCATACAGAACCAGCCTACCGATCTGCCCCACACATTAAGCGAACGGCCTGTATTCGGGTCTGCCCAGAATACCGACTTCGATTCGTCGCACGCGTGAGCGTAAAGTCCGCAGCGCGGCTCATATGTAAGCCTTTCGGCGGTTACAAACTGATTTAGAATATCGTCAAACTTTTCAGGGTGATTAAACTCCTTTGCGTACTGCGCCGAAAACGGCTCGCCCATAAAAAGTCCGTCAAGCCATACCTGATTCGGATATATCTGCTTATGCCAGAAGGTACCCGAGGGAGTTCTCGGCTGAATTTCAAACTGACTTGCAAGAAGCTCAATAGCCTTCTTATACTTTTCCTCGCCTGTTTCATGCCAGAGATAGAAAAGGTTCTTGCCGTTATTTAAGTGATCGATATTTCTTACCTCAGGATTGTATGTGTTTATTGTGCCGTCCTCGTTAATAAAATAATCAAATTCGGCATGAATATAATCATTGTATTTCTTATCGCCCGTCTCTCCGTATACGGCAGCAAAGCCCATAAGGCAGAGTCCGCCGTCATACTGCCATTTCTTTATAAGTATCTCGCCGAAATCCGACATGATTGTGTCGCAAAGCTTTTTCGCTGTCGGCATTAATATTTTTCCCATAGTGATACCCCTTTTGCAATATTTTAGATATTAACATTATACCATGATTTTCACCAAAATGAAATGCCCTTTTTTGTTTTAGTCTACAGTTTTTTAGAGATATTTATTAAAAATCTTGTAAATTCCCCTGTTTTCCTTTATAATAATTATACAGATAATTGCAGGGGCGTAAACGCGCTCTGATATACAGCTACGAAAGGATTGATTAATATGGATAAGGTACAGAAATGGGCGGCGCAGCTTAAGGCTAAGGAAATGGTTGAAATATTGAATTCCTATAACTTTAACGCTGTTTACGCAGAGGATGCGGAGGATGCGAGGAGAATTTTCCTTGAGATGGTTCCCGAGGGCGCAAGCATATGCGTAGGCGGCTC
Source organism: Candidatus Ornithomonoglobus sp. (assembly GCA_051877395.1). Classification (GTDB taxonomy): domain Bacteria; phylum Bacillota; class Clostridia; order UBA1381; family UBA1381; genus Ornithomonoglobus. The sequence continues at coordinate 1,427 of JBJEIV010000103.1, read as the reverse complement.
GGTAACGCTGCAGCAGACGGGAATTATTGATGAAATCACAAGCGGACGCTATAACTTCTACGACCGCTTCCACTGTGAAAACGTCGCGGCAATGCACGACGTTTACCGCGAAAGCTACAAGGCGGATTACATAGTCGCAAGCTCTAACGCCGTTACAAAGCAGGGTCAGCTTGTAAATATAGACTGCGTAGGCAACCGCGCAAGCCAGATCGCGTTCGGTCCGAAGAAGGCCATCGTCATCTGCGGTGTAAACAAGATCGTTGACACAATGGAGGACGGAATCAAGCGCGCGCGCGCAATCGCTCCGCTCAACTCCAAGAGAATACGCCATAAGACACCCTGCGCGACAGAGGACTGCTGTAACTGCTCAGACTGCAAGGGTCAGCCGAGAATGTGCAACTTCATAGGCATAGTTGACGGCTGTTTCCACTTCCCCAAGAGGATTACCGTTATTATGGTTGCAGAGGAGCTGGGTTATTAATAATGGGCTTATTTAATACGGACTATTCAAAGCCGGGTCCCGGCGTGTCAAAAAATGAGAGAAAGAAAAAAGGGCTTGCAAGATTTTATCAAATATTCTTCCGTAAGTTCTGGAATCTTATAGAGCTGAACATATTGTATATTGTGACGCTTCTGCCGACCTTCGCGATTGTTTTTCTTCTTTCGGGCATGATTTCAAACAAGCTCGGAGTTACACCCGATGCTATCCGCTCTCTTGCGGGTACAAGCTTTTCGGAGGTTGAGGCGGCGCGTATGTCGGTTACTATGGACCTGCTTACAAGGCTGTATATATCGGTGTTCTTTGCAATATTCTGGGGCGGCGGTCCTGTCACAGCGGGTTTTGTATATATACTCCGCTCCTTTATGACCGAAACTCCGGTATTCCTTATAAGCGACTATTTCTCTCATGTGGCTTCAAACTTTAAGCAGAGCATCGCGGTATATATTATTGATATAGTCGTGTTTACAATACTGTGCTACGCGTATTTCTTCTACGGCTCGATGACAACGATATTGTTCTATCTGAAGTATGTGATACTGGTTCTCGCCTTCTTCTATACGATTACGCATCTTTACCTGTATCACCTGCTTGTGACTTATAAGCTGAAGCTGTGGGAGCTGTACAAAAATTCGGCGCTGTTCGCCATTTCCGCGCTGCCGTATTCCGTTATAACAATAGCGGCTGTAGCGTTTTCGGTTCTTATATGGCCGGCGATAGGCTTTACCGCCGCAAGCACAAGGCTTGCCTCGACCTTTACGATTGCGGTTTTTGTGCTGCTGTTTGCATTACAGTTCAGCGCGTGCGGTCTGTATATCGAATCCAACACGATTGCACAGATAAAGAAATACATCAAGGAGGACGCAAATGTCGAAACAAAATGATAATATTATGTCGCTGGAGATCGTTGAGGAAAACACAGGCGACA
>JBJEIV010000102.1:0-3558 GCA_051877395.1 Candidatus Ornithomonoglobus sp. | reverse complement strand
CGTATTTGAAGGCTTCAACGGTGTCACTGTCGGCAAGACCGTATGCGCGGATTTCCATAGGAAGCGTTATTTCAAGCGTATCTCCCTGTTTCCATTCACGCTCAACCGAAACGTAGCCCGCAGAACGCGTATAGCTTATTGCCTCGCCGTTTACCTTTATCGTCGGCTCCGCCGCCGTCCATTCGGGGATTCTGAGGGTTATGGCTGCAAGCTGTGAGGAGCCGCTTATCGGCTCAACGGTAAAGCCTGCCGTATCTCCGTCGGGGAGCGATGAATTTTGCGTCAGCCTTATATTGTTATCTGTATCGGTAAGCGCGGAGCTGATATACTGATTTACTACGATTCTTCCGTCGCCCTTATAATATATGCTGTCGGTGAGCTTTGTAAAGTTCTCCATGCCTGACGCGGTACAGCACCAGAAGTCGTTGAATTCTGTTGAATATACCTTGAAGTAGCCGGTTGCCATCGGCTGGAAGTACATCGTCATACCTGTTTCCGGGTTCTGGCTCGATACTATAGAGTTAAGGAAGGTGTTCTCATAGTAATCCGAATACTTCTTATCGCCTGTTATCTTGTAAAGCTCTCTTGCTATCTTGAGCATATTGTACGCCGCGCAGGTCTCGTTGTTCACGTTGTCGCGGTATGCGTTGTTTGCGTTTGCAGCTCTGAAATGCTCATCCTGTCCTGTGCCGCCTGTCACATAGGTGTGTCCGTCAACTACCATATCAAAGAAGTTTTCGGCAACCTGTAAATAATATTCCTTATCGTGGCTGTCGCCGAGCATTTCGGGGGTGAGGTCTGTGTTTTCCTCTGTTATATAGCGGTTGAGCGCGCCCATGATCTTCGGGATCGTGGTGTTCGCGTGCTTGTTTGCGAGAACATCATTATTATTGTATATTTCGTCAAACAGCGTGATTTCATCAAACATATGCGCCGCTTGTGCGTGCTTTTCGTCGCCTGTTATTTTGTACAGCTCATAGAGAATGTCGTTCATGCCGCCGTACTCGATGTTGAGCACGCGCGCCTGCATTGCGCTGTCGTATTTGCTTACGCGGTTGTATACCCAGTCGCCAAGCTCCGACGCCATTGTAAGCGCCTTTTCGTTGCCTGTGAACTTATATGTGTCAACAAGTCCGGCAAGTATCTTGTGCATTGTGTACCACGGCACCCATGCCTGTGTGGTGATATTTGCAAGATTGTTTTCAATATTGTCAAACTGCCCCTCGCCCGATACGACCTTTCCGCCGCTCCATGCGTTTGTGGTTGCGAAGAGATAGCCTTTTTTCAGCGTCTGTCCGTTTACGACAGTGTCCTCATGAGCCTGAGCCTCATAGAGCGCGTCAATCATTTCATCTGAGAGCGTGAGCAGCTCATTATCCGCCGCTGAGGCTGTTGAATATTTATAGCCCTGAGCAAGCGCGGAAACAAAATGACCTATGCCGTGTCCCGCGATAAGGCTTGTTTCCCAGCCGCCGTAGGTGACGGAGCCTGATGAAAGTCCGGCTGTGCGGCGGAAGCCGCTTACGCTTGTGTCAACGTCGAACTTCTTGAGATACGCTGCCATTTTTTCGTTTGCGTTTATAAGATATTCGTTTGTCATAAGCACGTCCGACATACTGTAATCGACAAGTCCCTTGATTGACGGCGCGGCAAGCACGGTCACATTAAAGGTCTTTGTGTATACCGTATCGCCGTTCTTTACCATTGCGGTTAGCGTCGCCGGCTTGTCTGCCTCGCCTGCCGAAGGTCCTGCTATTGTATTGCCGGAAATAATGCTGCTGTCTGTGCTTTCCCATCTGATCTCGCTGCCGTTATCTCCGACGGACGGAAGAGCTGTTCCGTCGGTAAGCTCGGTCGTGCCGAAGTCAAGCGAGATATAGTCCTTATACGCCGCGTCAGCCGTGAGCTTTTCGGCATAAATATTGTACATTGTCTTAATTTCCTCCGCTGTGCAGATTTTATTGTATATCTTTATTTCGTCCATCACTCCGCAGAAAAACTTGTCTCCGTTTGATTCATAGTAATGGGATTTGCCGATATAATTCGTTTCTTCCCTGATGCCCGTAACAGGATTGCTGCAATCATCCTCCGCAACAAGCTCGCCGTTGCGGTATACCTGAACATGGTTTGCGGTTCTTGTTATTGCGTAATGCTCCCATATTCCTGTGTTGGCAAATGGGGTTAAATCCAGTGTATCCGAGACATCATTTATTTTTGATTCAACCCTGCCGCCGGAGGGTGAATAGAAAAAGTTGTTCTTATTATCGCATCCGAAATCAAACAGTCTTGACCAGCTCTGAACTTCGGTTGTCTTAATCCATGCGGAAACCGTCATGTTATCCGAAAGAATGCCGTTCGGAAGCTGCATATAGCCGTCTGCGCCGTTAAGCGTAAGTCCGTTGCCGGATATGCCCTTTCCGCTCTCGACCGATGCGCCGCCGAAAAGCATTGAGGCGGTGTCGGAGGGGTTTTCAAAATCATAGAACAATAACAGATCGTCCTCTTTGATTCTTGTTACGGTGAGCTTGTCCGCAAGCGGCTCCTGTGTGGCGCTGTCCCAGAGATAAAGAGCTACCGTGTCGCTGTCGGAGGCTTTAAGCGTAAGCTCCTCTGAAAGCGAGGAATTTGCTTTAAGCTCCTTTTCGTCCGATGCCGCGGCCGAAATAAGTATATTGTCATTATCATATGCCGCCGCATATACGCGCACTGTTTTATCCTCATCGGCATAGCTTACAGCTGTTGCGGAAACAGTCAATAAGCCGTCCTTTGAGAGCGTCTTTTCGCCGCTCAGAACATAGTCTACGTCCGAGCCTGTTATTGTAATCATCCTTGACGCGCTGTCGGCTGTGAGCGTAACAGCCGCGGAAGGCGCGGTAAATGCCGCGATCGTTTTGTAATTGTCGCCGTTTGCCGTGATTGTGATATTGCAGCCCTTTGAAAGGGAGGATATATCGATCGAGCCGCCCGCGTAATATACGTTTGCTGTTGTGTTACCCGACAGATGAAGGGTTCCGCCGTCTATGTACACATCAGTTGAGGCGGGGGAGATTTCCGCCGCGCTGTCCTCGTTGTCCTTAAAGGTAACATCGTTTAAGGTCATGTTTGCGGTGCCGTTGCAGTTTAACGCGTAACGGTTGGCTGTGGAGGTTTTGAAGTTCTGTATTGTGACGTTATCAAATTTGACCGTTCCCGCCATGTACCAGAGCGCCGCGTCGGTAAAGGCTCCTGTGGATTTGCTGCCGTCGATCGTCATATCCGAGAACGTCCAGTTACCCGCGCAGTTCTGATACAGGATCGCGTCGCCCCATTTTGAATTGCTCTTTGTGAGCGTGTGTCCGTTTCCGCTGAGCGTTCCCGTGGTGGCGGTGGTATTGATTCCGGCGTTTGCCGCGGAGAAGTCCGCAGTCATTTCATAATCGCCGCCGGTGGAGATCGCGCTGATCAATCCGTTTTCATCAGATACAGCCGCTGCCGCAAATACAGGTATTGCAGGCAGCGCCGATATGGTAACTGCCGCCGCGCACAGCAGCGCAGTCAGTTTCTTTTTCATAAATTCAG
>JBJEIV010000101.1:0-3559 GCA_051877395.1 Candidatus Ornithomonoglobus sp. | reverse complement strand
GCTTGCATTAAGTACGATTAAAATACAGGGTACTTAATGCAAGCTATATAGAAAAAGGACATTGCGCCGGATTGGTATACGGCGCAATGTCCCTTTCGATTTGGTTTTGGTTTATTCTGTGAGCAGTTCTACAAGGTAGTCTTTAAGAATACTGTACCAGTAATCGCCCATTTTTGCATAGCCGTCAGAGTTCGGATGGATTCCGTCCTTTAAGTCGGAAAGAGTAAGCTGTGAGTTTATATCAGCTAAAAATACCGTTTCGTCCGCTTCGGCTATTTCTCCCACTCCTGCGTTGTACGCATCTACAAGCGCGTTAAGCTCCGACTGAGTTTTGCCTGTCTTGTTATATGCTGCGTTTTCGGCAATATATGGGATTGTCGCAAGATAAATTCTGCCGCCATCCGCTATTTTTGTTTCAATCTTTGAAACAAGTAACTCAAGACGGGATTTAGCGTTGTCCAGATCGTACAGGCTCAGAATGTCGTTTGTTCCGATTTGCAGCAGGACTATATCGGGAGTGCTTACCGCAAGCCATGTGTCGATATTCTCGTAAAGTCCGCTTCTGCCCTTACCCTCGCAGTCGTCTGATGCGGGGATTGCCGCTATCGCAAAGCCGGAATGTCCCTCGTGGTCCCCATCATAGCCGGTGCCGTTTGAGCCTGTGCCGACAAAATCAACGCCCTCGCTAAGTCCGTCAGCCTCAATAAGAGCGCAGAGACGGTTGCGGTACGCGCCTGCTACGGTGAAGCCGTCGGTTATAGAATCGCCCAGACACATCAGCTTGACCGCGTCGGTGCCCTCCGGGATCACAACGGTTCCGTCAGATGCCGGCTCCGCTGTAACGCTTATATATTCAATCGCCAGACCCGCCCATTTGCCGAGCTGAACGGAAAGCGAACGCACTCCGCTGTCAAGCTGTATTGAGGTTGTGTACCACTTGTCATATTCCGCGCACTCCGCTTCAACGTCTATAACCGTGGAGCCTGCCGTTATTGTGTTCAATGCTCCGGTCACTGTTCTGTTGGTCGAACCGTTGTTTGTGCTGTAGGGCTTTGCGTATCTGATATTTAGATACTTGCCCGATGAAGCCGGCTCCGGGAGATTTATTACAAACACAGCTGAATCGTTGTTGCCGCCTGCGCCGAGGAACAGGTAATACCCTGAGGTAACGAAGCCGCTGCCGTAAGGATAATATCCCACGCCCGATTTATCGGAGCTACTTATTACAGCTATATTCGTATAGTTGCCGGAGCTTGAAGCGCTTGCCGTAATACCCTGAGAGCCGACACTGACCTCCGATGCGTTTGAGGTGTCGAATGCTTTGGAAAGCTCATAGGCGTCAAACGAATATGTAATATCTCCTGCTTCTACTATGCTTATATCAACCGATGCCGATGCGCTGACACCGTTCATTGTAGCTGTTGCGGTGAGTGTAAGCGTATCACCGGCTACAGCGTGTGAATTAGTTGTTACAACTCCGTCGCTTACAACAGCCTTGATCTCCGGCGTGATCGTCCAGCTCCATTGCGCGCCGGCAACCTCTGCTCCGGCGGCGTCGTATGCTGCCGCCGTAAACGGCGCAAGCGTTTTTTCGCTCTGCGACTGTCTTACCTCTGTTTCGCCGCCGCTTATAACTACGGATGCGGGTGTCTGAGTATTTTTACTGAGTGTCATTGTTTCCTCTTTATCCTCGTTATCTACCGATATAGTGCTCTCGTATGCGGTGTAAGCTCCTGATGCGGTTGTAACGCTGTAGCTACCGTTTACAAGAACAACCTTTACCTTACCGTTTTCATCAGTGGTAAATGTGCGCGGAGTGTACTGCGTGCTGCGCAGACCGCTGACAGTAAGCTTAACGCCCGCTGCGGCTGCTCCGTCCTCACCCTTTACCGATATTGTAACAATGTTTCCGTACTGTACGGTAATTTTCGGAGGATTAGCCGAGTTAATTCCCGCCATCTCGCATACAGCGGCATGGTTACAGCTTATGCCTATTCCTGTTTCACTGTTTACGGCTTTTACAAAATCGGTTATGTCTATATCGGAATAATTGCCGACGGGGAACAAACCCGCCGTATTGGTCTCTGTGCTCAGAATTTCAGAAACAGGGACGTAGCTGAAGTCAGAATAGCTTGCCGTATTGTCCCAGCCGGTATCGATCTGCGAAATTGTAACGGTTCCTGTTCTGTCCTTGTTAATATCGTTAGTGTAAATGTTAAGCGACGCGCTCTGGATATGCTCCTTGTCAATTCCGCTCAAATCGAATTTCATTACCGGATAGCCGACCTCGTTCTGATAGTAGTTAAGATACATTTTTTCATCGCTTGCTGCATCGTCAAGCTGATAGATATATGCCGTGTCGGATGCGGTATACTCAACCGGCGCCTGAGGCTCCGACGCGTCGGGGTACTGAGCCATTACGTTATAGAACGCAAGCACCGACCAGCCTGTAGCCTTATCGGTGAGCGTGGGAACAAACCGCTTGCCGTAGCAGCAGTCAACGGCTATATTGCCGTTAAGAGCTTCATCTGTTGTGAGTACAACAGTATTGCCGTTTACAAGCTCCGCAGAGGTTATCTCAAGCTCTGTGCCCTTGCCGCTGTTGGATGCGGTAAGGCTTGCGCTGCCGCCCATGCGTACAGTAAATTCCTTTTTGAGATCGCCGAGCGGGATAGTGACAAGTCCGTTGGTTATTCCGAGGTACTTGTTATCCTCTCTTAAATACAGTCCCTCAGCTCCGACATTCTTAAATACTATTGTTATTTCATTGTCGCCTGTAACCGTAACGCTGTCAACGGTCGGATGCTCGCATACAACATCCGTCATGCCGTATACCTTATTGAGCGCTGTTTTTGCCCATGCGCCGCCGACCTGAAGGTTGGATTTTGCGCTGTTGTGGATCGTATCGCCAAGATCATATGCGCCGGTTCCTGTTACATATACGTTCTCATGTGTTTGGGGATAGCGGCGCTGAACATCCTTTACATAGCTCCATGCGTCGTAATAGCCGAGTGATGAGGTTGAATCCTGGTTCGCGTCGTTAATCTGTGTGGTTATAATCGGTGTATCCTCTCCAAAGAAGTCCCTGAACTGCGCAAACAGTGTTTCACAGAGACTTTCATAGTTATAGGCATAGTTCTCGTTCATTGTGTCATTGCAGCCCTGATACCATATGATACCCTTGATGTCGGTTGACGCCTTATTGTCAAAGCATGCTTTAAGAGCGTTGCCGAGATAGCCGTCATTCTCATCACCGGGGCGCACGCCTTCTGCCCACTGGTATATATTTGTTCCGCCGACCGAGGACTGCACAATGCCTATCGGAACACCGGTCGCTTCGTTAAGCTCACGCGCAAACGAGGTTACCGGAGATGTGCGGATGCCTGTCTTAAAGAACCGTCCTTCGCCTGCCGGATGAGTCATCCTCTGCCAGGTCACGTCCTCGGGATATATTATGTGTACGCCGTCGGGGATTGGGTCCTCCGCAGCATAATCATAGCCGCTTGTTATAGCGCCCATGTCGGTCATGTTCGACTGACCCGCTGCTACCCAGATATCG
>JBJEIV010000100.1:0-3570 GCA_051877395.1 Candidatus Ornithomonoglobus sp. | reverse complement strand
ATTCTTCTCGCAGGTATATGTTACGTTGCAAAGAGCAGAACAATATATTTCTGGGATGATTCGACATACTGGGATTTGACCAGATCTATGGTGAACGGTGAACTTACCGGTGACGGTTTCTGGCAGTCGGTATATAATTCCATAGGAACACTGGATTACAACTATATTGCAGCGTTGCCGTCGGCGTTATGGATGATAATTTTCGGACAGTCACGATTGGCATTTGTTGCCGGACTTATAGTAATGTATATTGTTCCGTCGTCAATACTGACCTACAGATTGTGTATAAAGCTTTCAAAAGCGCCAAAAGCGTCATTTCTTATGGCGGTGTTTATAATGCCGGTAACATTCTTCCTTGCATTTAACGGTTTTGTGGATGTGGGAGGTCTGCTTATCGCTTTAGGCTGTTACAATCTTTATTATTCTGTAAAGGGCGTGAGCCGCGGACATTATAAGTATATAATTATAGGAATGCTCCTTGTCCTTATAATGGTATTCAGAAGATACTTTGCGTTCTTCTCTGTATCGTTTATAACGGCAATGATTGCCGATTGTATAATAAGCCGCAGAAACTGGCGGAATCTATTTCTGCTCATTGCCACAGTCGCGATACTTCTTCTGACGGCATTCAGACCATTTCTGATAAATATTTTATTAAAGAATTACGGCTCACTCTATGCGAGTTATAAGTATTCATTGTCTACCGATATGAAGATTATTACGAGATATTTCGGGACGGCATTCCTGATAATATCCGCAATTGTCCCGTTTATAAGCTGGATCAAAAGAAAAGAATACAGACCTGTATTTCTGTGGATACAGATCATATCATGCGCGGCAATATTTATGGCGACACAGACGCACGGACAGCAGCATCTTTTGCTGTATGTTCCCGCATTTACGGTTATGACAATATTTCTCGTTAACTGTATATCAAAGCAGTGGATGCTTATCGGTATGTGTCTGCTCACTGTTTTCAATCTCAGTAATACGGTTATAGACAGAGATCAGCCGACTAATATTCAGGAAATCAGTCATTATTCGTTTATACCGGATTTTTCGCTTCGTGCAAATCGGCGTGATGATGCTGATGCAATTCTGACACTGAAGCGTGATCTGGATGCCTTAATACCGGAATGGCAGCAGTGCAAGGTTCTTTCCTCGTCGTTTTTGCTCAATGACAGTATATTGAGAAATGTAGAGCCGTCACTCGGAGCCGAGGCCTATCGTTCAGCGGATTACATAAAGGCGCTGCCGGAGGTCGATTCCAGAGATAGTGACAGACTGTGGGAAATTTATTGTGCGGATTATATACTTGTAGCATTCCCTGCTCAGACTCATCTGGCAGAGGGTCAGCAGACGATTACAAAGTGCTTGGTTGACAGTTTTGCGAATTACACCGATGTTGCTCGGGATTTTGTTGAAATATATAGCTTTGCGCGTCAGGTCGGCAGTCTTGATGTGAAGCTTTATCAGAGAACAAATGATGTTGATGTGTTAAGGCAGCGTGAGTTTGAAGCGAAATTATATAAATAACATATATTTACCGGAAGGGAGCGGTTTTATGAGAGAATGTATTTATTGCGGCAGACAGCTTGAAAAAGGCGAGATGTGTACCTGCGCCATGAGTGTGGCAAAGCGTAAGGAAAAGGAAGCACGCGCTGCTGCCGAAAAGGCGGCGGAGCCTAAGACCAAAAAAGAAGAGAAAGCAGAGGCGCGCGAAAAGCAGAAACAGGAGAAAGAAAGAGAGAAAGAGGCAAAGAGGAATGAGCGGCAAAGACGCGCGGAGGAAAAACGCGCAAACCGCAGCGCATATAACGGCTATAAAAAGAACACCTTTGCAAATGTCTGGCGTCTGTTCAAGGACTTTGTGAAGTCTCCTGTGGAAACCGTGCTCAATCCCGGAGATATGACGAAAGCGGAAATACTTCTGTTTGTTATAATAGAAGGAATTATCGGCGGACTGTGCGTATATTCGGTGGTAACTGGCGCAAGCCGCGGCCCGTTAAGACTGCTCGGAAATCTTCTGGGCTTTAAGGGTGTTGCAGGCTACGGTGTGCTGCTTGGCTGGCTTATATCGGCATTGTCGGGCGCGATAGGCGGTGTCCTTGCATTCTTCATATATTCGGGAGTGTTTTATCTTGTAAGCAAGTGGATATTCAAAATGTTCACTCCGTATTGGGAATTTGTAAAGCGCTTTGCCTTTGTCGCGATTCCTACGGCATTAATCGGCGCGGTGGGGGTTATACTGGGCTTTTTCTCACAGACGACCTTTGCGGTGCTGCTTTTGTGCGGAGTGGTCGGAACAATTGTGCTGACCTATGAAATCCTTCGCTCAATGTGGTATTCAAAATCACCGGCAAAGACCTTGTATACAATGATGCTTTGTATTTTCATATTTCTGCTCATTGTGCTGTATATTGTAAGATTATCGGTATTATAATTCAGAGAGACCGCGCGGCGGTCAATGTCATTAAGCTAAGGCTGACATATTTTAATTAAAATTATTACAGGGATATTGAAATACATACATTTCAACATCCCTGTAATTTTTAAGCATTTTTTCGCATGGCAAACAAGCAGAAAATTTCTCTGCTTTTTCTGCTTGAAAACACTGGACAATTTAATGATTTTATGCTACCCTATATATGAAGCTTACTGCTGATCTGGTTTTTAATTTGCGATTATACTTACGGTCTGGACGGACAGGAAGTATGTTTTTTCCAATCAGTGCTTCAGTATTTGGCGGACTCTCTTTGTTTCCAATGAAATGCCTACATATGAAGATAGCCTCGGCGTAGTTGATTTGGTATGTGTATGCCCGGTTATCTTTCTTGATACATATGTTTTTTGTTATTATCATTGCAAGGTTGTACATTATCAGACGTGTGTAAACCTCTTGGAGAATAAAGTCCGCTTTTTTGCTGTGAAAATTAGTCAGTCCGACATTGTATTTTAGTTCTCTGAAAGAGGTTTCAATTCCCCACCGCAAATTGTACAGCCTTTTTATTTCATGAGAAGGAAACTGATCTCTTGATAGATTAGTGACCAGTGTTTCAATAGAATCCTCTGATATTTTCACCCTAACGATACGAAATCTCATCAGATATGTATCTCTGCTGCCTTTAGGCAGATAATCAAATATCATATTTGACATTATACTACGATATTTATTAGGATTTGCCTTGGTAGCATTTGTTTGCCTTCTTGTAAGAGTAAGATCTATATCAACATCAAATTCGTCATCATTTGGCAAAGACAGTTGAGCGACTATGCCCCGTTTGTCTTTAATACGGATCAAATAGTTCCATGCCTTTTGCTCTATATGCGCTATCGTATTATATCCTTCAAATCCCCTATCTGCGATCAAAATAACTTTGCCTTTAATATCTGATTTATCTACTAAATCACATAAAGCTCTATGCTCATTCCACTGATTGCGAGGCTGTAAAATCACATCCTCATATCTTTTATCTAAGAGATTATATAGAGCATTTAAATGAAAAAGGTTATAGTGTATATGCTAAAATGATATGAACCACCTAAGAACATAAAAAAGTTGAGAAGTTA
>JBJEIV010000099.1:3194-3576 GCA_051877395.1 Candidatus Ornithomonoglobus sp. | reverse complement strand
CCGCTTGCATTAAGTACGATTAAAATACAGGGTACTTAATGCAAGCTATATAATTCAAATGATTTTTAAAAATAAGATTTTATTTTGAAAAAGATATTTATTTAAGTTTTATTTAAGAAAAATATGCTATAGTAACCATATAAAGATAAATAGATATAAATCAGGAAGGGAGAAAATGAAATGAAAAAGAAAATTATAGCAATAATGACAGCAGCCGCGATGGCGGCGGGAACAGTGACAGCTTTTGCAGCGCCGCAGCAGGAGGGAAGCAGCCGCGGCAATCAGCAGCAGGAGCAGCGCGGGCAGGAGCCGCGCGAAACGCGTGAGCCGCAGGAGCAGGAGAAACAGCAGCAGGAGCCGCGCGCAACGCGTGAACCGCAGG
>JBJEIV010000099.1:0-3094 GCA_051877395.1 Candidatus Ornithomonoglobus sp. | reverse complement strand
AGCAGGAGAAACAGCCGCAGGAGCCGCGCGCAACACGCGCACCGCAGGAGCAGGAGAAACAGCCGCAGGAGCCGCGCGCAACACGCGCACCGCAGGAGCAGGAAAAGCAGCCTGAGTGGGAGAACAGCAAAAAGCTCGGTGATAAGCTTGAGGATGGCGCAAAGAAGCTTGGCGAAAAAATTGTCGAAGGCGCAAAGGAGCTTGGACAGAAGCTTTCCGGCAAGGCAAAGGTACAATTCAACGATGTAAAGGATACCGACTGGTTCAGACCGTATGTTGATTATGTGGCTGAGCGCGGGATCATGCAGGGCAAAAACGATAATTTTGAGCCGTCCACAGTAACCACAAGAGCTGAGTACATTCTCGCTCTGTATAGGGCGGCAGGCTCGCCGGAGGTTGATCTTGATGATATAGATTTCTCCGACATCGACATTTCCTCGGACTATGCGCAGGCGATCGCATGGGCGGTTGAGAACGGAATAACCGACGGCTATGACGACGGGACCTTCCTTCCTAACGGCTCGCTTACAAGAGAGATGGCAATGACGTTTTTGTACAGAGCATTGGGAGCCTTGGGAATAGATTTCAGTGATACATCAGAGGACGCGCTTTCAAAGTTTGCCGACAAGGGCAAGATATCCTCATGGGCGCAGAAGGGCATGAACGCTCTTGTAAAGCTGGGAATTATAGAAGGCGGCGATGACGGCGGAGTAGACCCGCAGGGCGAGCTGAGAAATTCAGAGGTTGCGGCAATGATTTACCGTATTCTCAATAAGACCGCCGCAACAGCCGAGCCGACAGCGGCGCCTGAGGCAACGGAGACAGCAACGGCAGAGCCGACAGCGGCGCCTGAGGCAACGGAGACAGCAACAGCAGAGCCGACCGTGGCGCCTGAGGCAACGGAGACAGCAACGGCAGAGCCGACTGTGGCGCCTGAGGCAACGGAGACAGCAACGGCAGAGCCGACTGTGGCGCCTGAGGCAACGGAGACAGCAACGGAAGAACCGACAGCGGCATCGGAGGTAACAGATGCTGAATAATTAAAGCATGACAAAATCAACAGCGGGAGGGCGGCAATGTCCTCTCGCTTTTTTTGAACGGGTTATTGATACAAAAGAAAAGGGCAGAGAATTTGATCATTCTCCGCCCTTGTGTTTTCTATTGGGTAAAATTATCTCTTTGAAAGAACCTCTGCCTCATACTTCTTGATTTCATCAAACCATGACATATCGGCAATAACGCCCTCCTGTTTGCAGTATTCAGCCCATACATCACCGAACGGCAAAAGCTTTGCCTGCTCCTGAATAACCATAAGCTCTGTGAACTCACCGTTATCCTGAAGCTCCTTCATTCTCTTTGAGGGCTGGAGGAGCGCGAAGAGAAGCGCCTTCTGCCAGCTTCTGAAGCCTACAGTCCATGCTGAAATTCTGTTTATTGAAGCGTCAAAGAAGTCAAGAGCCATATAAACTCTGTCCAGAGCGTCAGCGCGTACGATTTCCTTTGCCATCTCTCTTGTCTCATCGTCAAAGAGAACAACGTGGTCCGAATCCCAGCGGATAGGACGTGTGATATGCAGCGCGATCTCGGGGAAGAAGCACAGAAGCGCGGGGATCTTGTCCGAAACGACCTCGGTCGGATGATAGTGACCGTTATCCATAAGCGGAATACAGTTGTCGTTTGCAGCGGCGATCGAAAGCGCGAACTCGTTGCTGCCGCAGGTGAACGCTTCAACGCCGATACCGAATACCTTTGACTCAACGCACGGCTTAACAAGGTTGAAGTCGAACGGCTCTGAAAGGATCTGCTCGATCGAATCCTTATATCTCATTCTGAGTCCGTAGCGGTCTCCCGGAATATCCTTCATACCGTCGCCTGTCCAGATGTTCATAACGCAGGTAACGCCTGTTTCCTTAGCGAAATACTCCGAAATTCTGATACAAGCCTTACCGTGCTCGATCCAGAAGTTTCTGATTTCATCATCAGGGCTTGAAAGCGTAAGACCGTCCTTGATTTTAGGATGTGAGAAGAAAGTCGGGTTAAAGTCAATACCTACATTATGCTTTTTAGCGAAGTCGACCCACTTTTTGAAGTGCTTCGGCTCAAGCTTGTCGCGGTCAGCAAACTCGCCGTCCTCAAAAATCGCATAATTGGCGTGAACATTGATCTTCTTCTTACCCGGCATAAGCGACATAGCCTTTTCCATGTCCGCAAAAAGCTCCTCAGGATTTCTTGCCTTGCCCGGATAGTCGCCTGTTGTCTGGATACCGCCTGTGAGGCCGCCGTCGTTATCAAAGCCGATAACGTCGTCTCCCTGCCAGCAGTGAAGCGAAACAGGAACCGTCTTTAATTTTGCTATAGCAGCGTCGGTGTCTATACCGAATGCCGCATATGTAGCCTTTGCTGATTCATAACTCATGTTAGTTACCCCTCTCATAAATTAATTTTATGATTATATTATACAATAAAGTCATTGCTTTTGCAAGAGATTTATTTAAAATTATCCAAAAAGTTTTATTTGAATTTTTTTCTGAGAAGTATAGACAAAATCCGAAATTTATTATATAATAATTGTTAATAATGTAATAAAATGAAGTATCATGGAGGATTTTTGATGAACAAGTTAAAAGGAAGAGATTTTGTCCTCGGCTTTCAGCATTTATTTGCAATGTTCGGCGCCACAGTTCTGGTACCGGCGATAACGGGGCTGAGTGTTTCTGCGACGCTTTTGTTTGCAGGCTTAGGCACGCTTCTGTTCCATCTGGTAACAGGGCGGCGGGTACCGGCATTCTTAGGTTCGTCTTTTGCTTTCTTAGGCGGCTACAGCGCTATAATGGAATCCTGCGCAAGAGCGGGGATCGGGAACTTTATTCCGTATGCGGGAATAGGCGTTGCATGCTCAGGTGTTTTATATTTTATTCTTGCTGTTATGTTTAAGGTATTCGGCACCGGAAAGGTAATGAAATATTTCCCGCCGATCGTAACCGGTCCTATCATTATCGCGATCGGACTTACGCTTTCCGGCGGCGCGATAGCGAATTGCTCAAGTAACTGGCTTGTTGCTATAATAGCAATATTAGTGGTTATTTTCTGTAAC
>JBJEIV010000098.1:0-3576 GCA_051877395.1 Candidatus Ornithomonoglobus sp. | reverse complement strand
AGGACCGGGAGTGACACGCTCGGATTTGCTCGTAATCAACAAAACAGATCTCGCTCCGATGGTCGGCGCAAGCCTTGAGGTCATGGCGGCGGATTCGGAAAGAATGAGGGAAGGACGTCCGTTTTTATTCACAAACCTTATGACGCTTGAGGGCGTGGATAAGGTTATAGAGTGGATAAAGCGCGATGCGCTGTTTGAAGGTCTGTAATGGGTAAGCTGTATATAGAAACAAGCTGCGCAAGCGGCAGAACGGTTGTGTCCGACAGTCGTTTTACGTCCCCGTTTAAAATAATCAAGCCTTTTTATAACGGTGATACGGCTGAAATTATGATAATGCAGGCATCAGCCGGAATACTTGAGGGCGACAGCCATGAGCTTGAGTTTAATATCAGAAGCGGAAGCAGGGTCATAATAACGGGTCAGTCATATACAAAGCTGTTTAAAATGGATAGCGGCAGGGCGGAGCAGAGAGTTAGAATTAATATCGAAAGCGGCGCGTATCTGGCGTATCTGCCGTGTCCGGTAATACCCTTCGGTGAAAGCGAATTTATAAATACAAATGAGATCCATGCCGCAAAGGGCGCAAAGCTTGTTCTGTGGGATATTTTCGCAAGCGGAAGAAACGCGATGGGCGAGAGCTTTAAGTTCAGAAAATACCATTCGCGCACAATTGTATATGAGGACGGACGCGCTGTATTTGCCGATAATACACGACTGGTTCCCGAAGAATTTAATCTCGGCGGCATGGGATTTTTTGAGGACTGTACGCATCAGGGAATGGCATATTTTTACGGATTTGATGATATAAATGCGGTGGGGACAGAAAACCTCACGGCGGCCGTAACCAAAGCGAAAAGGGGACAGCTTATGAGAGTTCTGGCATACAGCGCGGATGAAGCAGTAAATTATTTAAAACAGTTTGTATGAGGAGGAAATAACATGGCACATGTAATAACCGTAACAAGACAGTTCGGAAGCATGGGAAGAAAAATAGCGCGGCAGGTTGCGGATAATCTCGGCTATAAATACTATGACCGTGATATAATCGAGCTTGCCGTTAAGGAATTAAGAGGGGATATAGATAATCTTCTCGCGTTTGACCAGCAGAAAATCTCGGTGTTTGACAAGATGAAGTATCCGTTGGGCAAGGGCAATGCTCACGCAAAGCGCACACTGTTTGAGATGGAAAAGAGCGTTATGGTAGACCTTGCGTTAAGGGAGGACTGCGTTATCGTAGGACGCTGCGCGGACTATGTGCTGAGAAAGTATGATGTGCCGGATGAGCAGATGCTCAATATTTTCATTTACGCGCCTATTGAAAAGCGTCTTGAAGCGTGTAAGGATGAGCTTGGCATCGAGAATCCCGGCGAGGCGTACAGCTATCTTACAAAGGTAGATAAGGCGCGCGAGGATTTTTATAAGAGCAATACAAACCATAAGTTCACCAATAACAAATACCGTCATATGCTCATAGACAGCTCGATCGCCGGACATAAGGAGGTCGCTCAAATCATAACCGCCGCTGCGAAAATAAAGTTCGGAATATCATATAATTAACATATTGTGTTTTTGCTCCGATTATGTTAAAATAAAAACATATAAAAATAAGGAGCGTAATTATATGAAAGGTGAAATGACATTTAAAGATATTACAAAGGATTACATATTTCCGGTTCTGATGATAACCGCGGGTGCGGTGCTTGCGGCATTCGCTCTGGAGGAGTTTCTTGTTCCGTCAACCATTCTTGACGGCGGAATTACTGGCATAAGTATGATACTCGATAAGCTGACGCCGATAAACATGAGTGTGTTTATCGTGGTGCTTAATCTGCCGTTTCTTATCATAGGCTTTAAGCAGCTCGGCAAATGGTTCTTTTTGAAGGGTATTTACGGTATGCTGTTATTTTCCGTGATGCTTGAGGTATTCCACGATCTTGCAAATGTCACAGAAACGGAGCTGCTTGCGGTTGTGTTCGGCGGTATCATTTTAGGCGCCGGAGTCGGTCTTGTTCTGCGCTACGGCGGCTGCCTTGACGGAACCGAGATCGTGGCGCTGCTTATAAGCCGCAAGACTTCTTTTTCGGTGGGGCAGGTTATTCTCTGTATAAACATATTGATTTTCGGAGCCGCGGGATTGCTCTTCGGATGGGACAGAGCGTTGTACAGCCTGCTTACATATTTCATCACGTTCAAGGTTATTGATGTTGTCGAGGAGGGTCTTGAGCAGGGCAAGGCGGTTATGATCATAACCGACGACGGCAGAGCGGTTGCCGATGAAATCTATAAACGGCTCGGACGCACCTGCACACTGCTTGAGGGCGAGGGACTAGTGACCGGCAAAAAGGTTGTGCTTTACTGCGTTATAACCCGTATGGAGATTTCGGTCATAAAGCATATTATCCATGACAGCGATGC
Source organism: Candidatus Ornithomonoglobus sp. (assembly GCA_051877395.1). GTDB lineage: Bacteria > Bacillota > Clostridia > UBA1381 > UBA1381 > Ornithomonoglobus. The sequence goes on along the minus strand of JBJEIV010000098.1, from coordinate 1,161 downwards.
GTCGGCGTTCGTTACCGTGACCGACATTTCAGAAATTATCGGGCATCACATAAAGAGAACCGATGAAAGCGTGATAGGACAGTAAAAAAATCCTCCCGGCTCGTGGTGATTGAGCAGGGAGGATTTTTGTCATTTTATATCAAATTCCTTTTCGCCCTTATACAGGGGTATTTCGTAATGCAGCTCCGCGTTCGGGAAAGCGTCAAACATTGATTTCAGCGTCTTTGCCTGGGCGCTTGCCCATTCAATATCCGTCGCATACTGGTGTGTTCCGGGAGCATCCGGATTCCAGCGCATTTTATAAAGCGTGTTCTGCCGATAACTCGTGTTATTTATATAGTTTTCGCTTATCCAACGCGCGCCGCCGTCTATTGCCGCGTCAACGGTTGTCCAGCCCATGCTGTAAGCGTATTGAGAGCCGTATAAAACCGCCCCCGCGTCATACGCGCCTATTCCGAACATGTTATAGACCACTGTTCCGTTTACTTCAACTCCTCTTGCAAGCTGTGAGGTTCCGTCACCGGATTCAAGACATGCGTGTGTTACGAGATAAAGCTCGCTGAGCCCGTAAGCGTCAGCGGCATCCTTAAACTGCTGTCCCTTGCCCTCAAGAACTCCCTTGCCGGTAAGATAGCGGTCAAGCGTTTCAACGTCAATGTTATTTGACTGCGACAGGTCGATAAACTGATATTTGCCGTAGCCGGACGCATGGGATGATGGGTCGATTTCGTTTTCGGTTTCCGCTCGCTGAGCTTTTCTGTTTTCAGAGTATTTAACAGGCTCGGTCGACATCTGGCAGTCGACCATATCGCTCAGTGTGTAGCCGTATTGAATAAACTGCGGCTTTGTCTGAAGCTCCGCGATCCTTTCCGAAACTGATTTTGAGATTACGTTATATTTAAAGCTGCCGCCGGAGGATGAAGCAACCTCAATTTCAAAGGTGTCCGTAACCCCGTTTGCCGCCTGCGCGGTGATAACGGCCGTTCCCGCGTTTATGCCGCGTATAACGCCGTCCTGGCTGACCGTGCAGACAAGGTTATCCGAGCTTGACCAATGCACGGTTTTGTCTTGCACAGTGTCGGGGTATACATATGCGGAAAGCGAATATTCCGATCCGGTTTTCAGTCTGTCGATGGCGTTGGTTATAAATACCGATCGGAT
>JBJEIV010000097.1:0-3598 GCA_051877395.1 Candidatus Ornithomonoglobus sp. | reverse complement strand
ATTTTTTTTCCACCGTTATTTTACAGCCGTAAAGCAAACCATTGATTTCATTGTTTCAACGCTTATTGCCTTATACATGGATGCCAACTGCGCAGCAATGCTTTCTCTCGTCTCATACGGAGGAGTAAAAAATCCCTTTGGAGCAAGCATATTTTCATATCCCAGATAATCAAGGCTTGTTTTTGCCTGACAGCTCCGTTTTCCGGTTGCGCAGTAGACAATAACGTGCTTCGATTTGTCCTTTAAACATTCTCCCGCAATTGCGTGTATATCGGTAGAATATTGATTACTCCGCCAAGATGCTTTTTCTCATATTCCTGTCGTGAACGTACATCTACTATATATGCTACTATATATGCGCCGTCCGAAATCAGCTTCTGTGCTTCTTCCATACTGATTTTATTCAGCGGCTTTGCCTTAAATTCACCCTTGTCGTCACGATTTATGACCTCCTCAGAGCTGTCACTGACAATTTTATAAACCACCGTTTCGTGTGGCTTCAGATTAACAGTCATTGTTTTACTGCAAAGCTCATTCTGATGTAAGCATAGGTTTCTGACACTTTCGATATTGCCTGTCATGCCTGCCTCTACAGGTCAATATTCATTTCAAGATAGTCGCTGCTCCTGTTCAGAAATGAAAACGCTTTCTCGCTTGAATTTTTCCTGCCCAAGTCTTTTATTCATATTTCGCCGAGAATTTCACCGTCAGAATTTCTGATGTCTTTTATGACGAATGCCTGCAAGCATGTGCTGTCTCGATTTATTTCAATCAATTCCTTATTTTTCAGAATTTCCAATGTTTCACTGCTGATTTTATCAGGTCACAGCCGATCATAAGCGGTGTTGACATCATACACCACATGGCAAAATGCGTTTTTTCGTCCTCATGACTCATGCCGTTTCCAAGCTGCATCATATCAAGGTCATTAACGTGTCCCGGCGAGCAGTAGCATGCAAGTGGCTTTATAACGTCAAGCTGATGAAGTACTGAATTGAAGTTCGGAGCAATATCCGCGCCTGTTCTCCATGAGTCGGCAACCTGCGCCGCCCATGCGCCCGGAAACTGCCAGTGGCAGATATTATACACAATACAGCGATCGCTTCTTTCACGTATTTCATCAATAATATTACCGATTTTCGTATACTGCTCCTTATGGAATTGCAATGTGCCTTTCATCGCGTCCGCCGAAAAATCCATCGTCCATATTGAGATATATATAACCGCAGTCAGCAAGTCCCGTGCTTATGAGCGCGTCTGCCTGTCGCTTCATAACCTCCTCGCTTATATGTGTACGGAAACAATTCCATGACGCCCAACCCACTATGGGTGTTTTCTGTACGAATTATTATCTCTCATTACTGTTTTCCTTTCTTAAAAACATACGATCCGCTTTCCACAAAATGCGTTTCTCCGTCTATTATAATCGTTGCCTTTACGGGTGTTGTAATTTCATACACCACCGTATCACTGTCATAGCGCCACGAGGATATTATTTTTCCATAAGCGGTATCATAGGACGCCTTTATGCTGCCAAGACGTTTATCCGTTATAGGAGCAATTACCGCTTCTTTAAAGCCCGCGTTTTCCTCCACAGGCTTTATGCCTGCCGCGACGGAATAAAGCCAATCCACAACAGAGCCGTATGCGTAATGGTTATAGGAATTCATATCCGAGCTCCAGAAGGTTCCGTCATCTCGTATTCCATCCCAATGCTCCCATATGGTGGTCGCGCCGTGATTTACCTCATATAGCCACGAGGGATATTCCTCCTGCAGCAGCAGGCTGTAGGCAGTGTCTGCATAGCCGTTTTCACTCAACGCGTACAGCAGATACGGTGTTCCGACAAAACCTGTCTGAAGCTTCATGCCGTTTGATACAATCATATCGTTAAGCTGCTTAGCAGTTTGTTCCTTATCGTCCGTAAGATTGAAATACAGTGCAAGAACGCACTCCGTCTGAGTTGTGTAGCTTGTAAACGTCTTTTTAAAGGTATTCACAATATTTTTATACAGCTCCTCGTATTTCGTCATATCCTTTCCTAATACTTTTCCGGTTTTTATGAGTATTTCCGTTGAATACGCGTAAAATGCGCTCGCGATAAAATTATCGGGAGTTATTCCGCGATAGCTGCCGGACGGCGCGTCAAGCGCGAGCCAGTCGCCGTAATGCTTGCGCCACATCTTATCCGAATCATCGGCGCAGGTCCACAGATATTCGTCAAGACTGTCGTTAGTCATAAAGTCTACCCAGCGTTTCATTGCGTCAAAGTTTACCTCAAGGTCATTTTTGTCGCCGAACATCAGATACTGATGCCAAGGAATTACGGTCACTGCGTCGCCCCATGCCGTACTTGACCTTGAAAGCAGCCAGAAATTCGGCACAGTATCAGGCACAGAACCATTTTCGCGCTGCTCCGCGCGCAAATCCCCCAGCCATTTGCCAAAGAATTTTTTAGTATTATAATTATAGCACGCCGTTTTTGCGAATACCTGCGCGTCACCAAGCCAGCCCATACGCTCATCCCTCTGCGGACAGTCGGTGGGAATATCAATGAAATTATCTCTCTGCGACCACAAGGTATTTTCAAACAGCCTATTTACCATTGCGTTCCCCGTTTCGATATAGCCTGTGCGCTTCATATCGGAATATATTGCAATAGCAGTAAAATTATCAGGATTTACTTCACTCGGATATTCGTCAAGCCTTATATATCTGAAGCCGTAAAAGGTGAAAAACGGTTTATATGTCTGATATCCGTCACGGCAGATATACTCAAGCTTTGCCTTTGCGCTTCTGTAATTTTCAGTATAAAAATTACCCTCGCTGTCAAGAACCTCCGCATGGGAGATTGCTATTTTATCGCCCTTGCTTGCGGTAAGCTCAAAGGAAACATAGCCTGCAATATTCTGTCCGAAATCTATCACGCGTTCGCCTTTTGGTGTTTCAAACACCTTTACCGGCTTTATTTTCTCGTGCTCGGTTACGGTTTCACCCTCCTGCGGAATGAGTGTTGATTTTGAAATGCTGTCATTTTCAACTGCATTTCCTATATCCTTTATTTCATCTGACGCGTCATAGGTTTCTCCGTCATAAATATCCGAAAACAATATGCGGCTCGTGCTGACGCGCCATGAATTATCTGTGATAATTCTCTGCACGCTCCCGTCGTTATATGTTATGACAAGCTCCGCGATAACCCCGCCGTCAGTTTCATTTATCTGCTTATCGTTCGCACTTATTCTGCCTCTGTACCAGCCCTTGCCAAGACATATGCTCAAGACATTTTCACTATTCAGCATATCTGTGACGTCATAGGTCTGATACTGGAGCCTTGACTTGTAGCTGGTCAAGCCCGGCGCAAGTATAAATTTTCCTATGCGTTCATCATTTATTCTCGCCTCATAAACGCCAGTTGCGCTTATACTTAGAACAGCGTTTTTTACAGGCTTTTCAAGGTTTACATTTTTTGAAAATATCGGACATACTTCGCCAATGTCCGCAGGCGAACTTATCCACTTTGCATCTGTTATCATAAGCTGCATTCTCCTTGTATAATATATTTAGGTTGATAAGGGAGCCTATCTCCCAAAATTAA
>JBJEIV010000096.1:0-3607 GCA_051877395.1 Candidatus Ornithomonoglobus sp. | reverse complement strand
TTGACAACGGGACCATGACTGATTTGCAGGCGCCGTTAGTAAGACATGACATTGAAAAGGTTGTAAGAAACTCATTTTATATGCAAAAGCTTACCGCGGAAAGCTTTTATATTGAGCCTAAGGGTAATCGGTGCCGTGTGATCAAGGTAATTCCCGGACAGCTGCTCACGGAAGAATGGATTACGGATATTGATTTTCAAAAAAGCAGCGGAATTGATGTGAGCAGGGATATACTCAAGCTTGCGGTTGCGGAGAGACACCTGAACACTGGGCATATCGGCTTAGGCTTTATAACCGGAATCGGACTTCAAAAGGGCGCGATAGCCTCATCTGTATCACACGATTCGCATAATCTTATAATAATAGGCACAAATGAAGAGGACATGGCGGTTGCAGGAAATCGTATCCGGGAGCTTAACGGCGGATGTGTTGCTGTGGTCAACAGCGCCGTAACGGCGGAGGTTCCTCTGCCGATAGCGGGGCTTATGAGCGAATTGTCCGCGGCGGAAGCTGCCCGGCAAAACGCATTGCTGCGCAGAGCGGTTTATGACATGGGAGCGGATAATGATATTGAGCCGTTTATGAGTATGGCATTTATGAGTCTGCCGGTTATTCCGAAGCTTAAAATGACAACAAAGGGTTTGATAGATGTCAATAAACAGGAGCTTGTCTCTCTGTTTGCCTATTGACGCATGGAAACAAAATTAAAAATTTAAAGGAGAAATTTATTATGACTGTTGAAAAGAAAATCGAAAACGGAAAGGTAACACTTACTATCGCGGGCAGACTGGATACAACAACTGCGCCGGAGCTTGAAAAAACGCTTGACAGCGCGCTTGACGGTACAAAAGAGCTTGTCTTTGATATGACAGGTCTTGAGTATATGTCATCGGCGGGACTGCGCGTAATATTAAAGGCGCAGAAGGCGATGAACGCGCGCGGCATTATGAAGCTGACGGGGGTAAACGACAGTATTATGGAGATATTTGATATTACGGGCTTTTTAGATATTCTGACGATTGAGTGATTTTTTGTCCGTATTATAACAATAGGGAGGAATTATGGTTTTAAGATTATTGGCATCTATAGTATGCAATATAGCTTTGACGGTCGTTCTTTATACGGCGGAAAAGAAAACCTCGTTCGGAAGGTTGAAATACGGACTGAAGCAGTGTGTTATCGGAGCTTTGTTCGGTGTTATTGCCGCTTTTTCCACTGAGTACGGTGTTGACACAGGCGGAGCAATAATGAATGTAAGAGACGCCTCGGCGCTGTGCGCGGGTCTGATTTTCGGTGCTCCTGCCGGACTTGTTTCGGGTGTTATCGGCGGCGCGTACCGATGGTTTTCCGTTTATTGGGGCGGGGGAGAATATACAAGGCTTGCCTGCTCCGTTTCGGCGGTGATTGCGGGTGTTATTGCAGCGCTTACAAGAAAGTATATGTTAGGGAATCAAAGACCATCCCCGGGACACGGACTCATTATCGGCATGGTGTGTGAGGTTTTTCATATGCTGATGATCTTCATTACCAATATGACGGATATAGAACGCGCTTTTTACTTTGTGCAGAGCTGTACTCTTCCGATGGTGCTTGCAAACGGAATTGCGGTCGGGGCGGCTGTTACGGCAGTGACACTCATCACAGGGAAGGAACGGAAGCGGGGCAGGGCGAGGAAACATATTTCCCAGACCTTTCAGCGCTGGCTGTTTATATGCTTTGCGATTGTCAGTGTTGCTTCAAGCGGGTTTATATATCTGCTGGAAACGGGCGTATCAGGAAAAGACACCGCGGATGTTATCTGTATTAATCTTGAGGATGTCCGTAAGGTTATTATTAATTCCGATGATGAGGAAATGCCGGGTATTACGACTAACTGGCACATCGGAAACAGCGGCTTTGTCGTGATTTGTGATAAAAACCGGAATATGATTACCGATAACAGCGCTTATGCCGGAAAAAATCTGAGCGCGCTCGGCATTTATATTGATACTGATACGGTTCCGGAAAAAACGGTGGTTGAGTCGGACATTCACGGTACACCGTATTGCCTTGCCTATATTTATGCCGAGGGGTATTACATTATCGGAGCCATACCAAAGAGCGAAGCGCTGTTTATGCGGGATGTTTCGGTGTATTTAAGCGTTTTTATGGAAATTCTCGTTTTCGCTGTTCTGTTTGTTCTGATTTACTTTTTAATCAAGAAGGTTATTATAGATAATCTGTACAAGATCAACGGAACGCTTGCCGAGATTACCGGAGGAAATCTGAATGTGACGGTTGATGTGCGCACCAATGAGGAATTTGCCTCGCTGTCGGATGACATTAACCAAACGGTCAGCACCTTAAAGCACTATATTGCCGAAGCGGCGGCGAGAATTGACAAGGAGCTGGAGGTTGCCAAGGAGATACAGTATTCCGCGCTTCCGTCCGTGTTACCGCTGCATCCTAACAGGAAGGATTTTGACATTTATGCGCAGATGATAGCCGCAAAGGAGGTCGGCGGTGATTTTTACGACTTCTATATGCTGGGTGACAGCATGCTTGCATTTCTTATTGCTGATGTATCGGACAAGGGAATCCCCGCGGCAATGTTTATGATGCAGGCAAAGACCATCATAAAGGATCTGGCGGAGAGAGGGCTGACATTATCAGAGGTTTTTACAACAGCCAATAAGAAGCTGTGTGAAAATAATGACGCGGGAATGTTTGTTACCGCATGGATGGGAATTCTTGACCTGAAAACGGGACTTTTGAAATTTGTCAACGCCGGACACAATCCGCCGCTTGTAAGGCAGGCAGACGGTGAATTTGTCTATCTGAAAGCGAGAAGCGGTATGGTGCTTGCGGGTATGGATGGAATTAAATACCGTCAGAATGAACTGCAGCTGACACCGGGTGATCAGATATTCCTCTACACAGACGGAGTGACCGAGGCGACAGATAAAAACAATCGGCTTTACGGAGAGGAGCGTCTGTTAAAGACAGTGAATCGGAACATCGTAAAGAGTCCGCAGGACCTTTGCAAAGCTGTGAAAGCCGATGTTGATCGATTTGTGGGAGAAGCCCCCCAGTTTGACGATATTACCATGCTGAGCGTGGAGCTTCAATATATCAGGGGCGACAGCTCCATTACGGTAATTGCCGATGACAAATCCATACTTCCTGTAAGTGAGTTTGCACAGACGCTTACGGAAAAGCTTTCGGTTGTACCGAAAATTGCGAATAAGGTGAGTATAGCCGTTGATGAGATATATTCCAATATCGTCAATTACAGCGGAGCGGAGCTTGCGACGGTTTCCTACAGCATAAAAGATGGAAGGCTCAGTATAACCTTTACCGATGACGGTATACAATATAATCCGCTGGAGGCGGAGGAGCCGGATGTAACACTGCCCGTAGAGGAACGGGAAATCGGCGGCTTAGGGATTTTTTTGGTCAAAAATATGACTGAGAGTATGGAATATACTTATGAGAACAAAAAAAATATTTTGAAGCTTGTAATAGCGTTAAGTTAATGGACGGACAGGAATCTTATAAACAGATCTTTATGCATGTAGGAAGGAGATGATAAACGTAGCAAGCAGTACAGCTTCACTGCCGGCAAGAA
>JBJEIV010000095.1:0-18598 GCA_051877395.1 Candidatus Ornithomonoglobus sp. | reverse complement strand
CCGTCCTTTATTACCGCCGGGCCCGTAATATCAAAGTCTGATATTTCAGCAACATTATATACATGGAGCGTTACTGTTGACGTTACCGTCGTGTCAGACTTACATGTTGCGCGTATAATCAGCTCATCACCGTTGTTATCCACTATCGGCATATCCGACGTTACCGTGACAATACCGTTCTCAATCGACACACCTGTAAGACCTGTCTTAATATTGTCGATCGACCATTCGATCTCCTCAGCCGGCATAGCCTGACCTACATTGTCATAGACTACCGCTGTGTAAGGATTAACCGTCTTGTTTTCACCCGATGCAGGCTTATAGATTCCGTCATCTCCGCCTGAAATTACGATTGACTGCGGATTTGTCACACCCACATATTCGAGCGTTACCGGTACAAAAATATCCTCATTTGACACTGTTATATTTGTTGTTCCGATACGATGCTCCGAAGCTGTTACCGTAGCCTCATATGTACCTGCCGGCAGGTTGAGAACCGCCTTTCCGTTAGCATTGGTTGTACATGTCACATTATTAACGTCAACTACTGCATCTGCAACAGGAGTATTATCCTTTGAGCTCAGAACAGTGAATACTGCCGCCTGCGACTCACCCCTTGTAATTGATATATCATCAATATCCATAGGAGCAACCGATGACACATTCGAAGCCGACAGTACAGCAAGGTTTTGGGCATTAATACTGGTTTTATCAATTGTAAATATCTTTCCTGCCGCATCGGTAATTGAACCCGAAAGCTTCTTGTTTATAAAATCAAGCTGTAATGATACGGTAAACCAATCATTTGAATCCGACAAAGCCGTACCTGTAGTTGTCGCATTGGAAACTCTGTCATTTACAGCGTAACGAACCTTCGGCGGATAATCAGCCGGACGATTAGCCGAGCCTGAAAGACAGAATATAATGTTCCCTTCCGAATCCTTTAATTCAAACACGGACTGTCTTCCCGAAGCCGATGTAAAATCTGCCTCTGTCTTCCATTTGAAGCTTACATTAAGAAGCTTCTGCGAAGCTATGACCGCATCCAGCGTCTTTACATCTGTTGCCTTACTGCCGTTCTTGCTCTCCAGCTGAAGATACTTATTTGTATCTGCGGTTACAACCGCGACACCGCCGGTTGTTGTAAAGTCCCATGTATCGGTTACATCTGTAAAATCCTCTTCAAGCAGCAAACCGGGATTCTGATTGAGCGTTACATTGACCGAATCATATGCAACAGCCTTTTCCGAATCGTCAACAGTACCACCGTTCACAGTTAGCTTTACGTCCTCTGCTGTCGTGCCGCTTACAACATCCGATACCCAAAGAACTCCTGTTGCCTCATTGTAGTATGTACTGTACATAGGATTACTGTCGGTACGGGTAAACTGTCCGTTTTCAAAGGTTCCCGAAACACCCACATCCTTACAGATAGTCTGCGCAAATGTGTCGTTCTTTACCTCTGCTGTTCCCTTGTCTCCCACATAATCATTATAAAGATTGTATGACTTATCGCCCACGCTGAAATCCATATCTCCCGCGTCTGCGCCCGCGCCTACGACATCCTTGACCTTTATGCCCGCCTTAAATATTGAAGAACCTGACCAGGAGCCGATATTCTCAGGATTGAGCTTCTCCTTTAGGTCCACCGTGAGACTTCCTCCTCCGGCGCTTATATCGAACGTAGTCAATACATCGTTTACATCTGTAGATGAAATATCAAATTTTATACCGTTGCTGTCCGCATCGGCATCCGCAGTGATCTCTGCTGCCGCGAATGCGTTTATCGGTAAAAGTGAAGTGATTATAGCAGCAGCAATTACCGCTGAATGTATTCTTTTCATAATGATCTTTCCTTTCCGCATATATCGCCGTTCAGCTTATTTGTTCAGTTTCAGAACACTGCTTGCTTCCGCTGATTTTGTCTCTAAAATATCAAACACCGAAATCTCAGCGTAGCCCAAATCAACTGCGCTTGTGGGGTCCGCTGCCGGTTCGGTTGTCATAATTTTTTCACTTGAAAATTCGGTTATTTCTATTGTAGGTGTTTTAAAAAGCTTTTGCATATAAAATCCTCCTTCTGCAAATGCGATGATGCACATTAACATATTAAAGATATTATATAACAAAATTTTCACAAAGTCAATTGACCCTACATGAGAACTTAACGCCATGTTTTTATTAAAAATGCACAAAAAATATCAAATCATTCATTGTTTGATGTGCCCAAATCAACAACGGTTCCCTCTGCGCCCCAGCCATGATCTGCCTGCACCTCCGACGCGTGAAGAACCGTTCCCGGCATTGCCAGCCTGATTGAATACACTGTTCCTATCGGATAAAGCTCTCCGCTTCTGCCCACTAAATATTTCAGATCGGAGCAGTTTTTTATTGTCGTAAGACCGTCCGTTCCGTCGCCTGTTATGATCAGACTGCATCCGTTAGGGTTCTCAATAGTCACACCTCCGGCGCGCACCATGATATTTCCGCCCGTTTCGTTAAAAAATGAGCCGGGTTCGTCAACATATACGGAAACTATATTGTTCATAAGCACTGCAAATTCGCCTCTTGTGATATAGTCTCCCGGACGCAGCCCGTTTGAGCCGCTGCCCCAGTATCCGTTGCCGACCATCATAGCTCCGTACTGTCTTGCCCAATCTGATAAAAGCTCCGCATCCGCGATACTGTCAAGCACGCTTTCGTCAGCCGGTTCCATAGAGAACACGCGCGCCATTACCGCGTATACCTCCTGAAAGGTTATATTATCCTCCGGGCTGAGCCTGTCACCGTCACCCTCAAAGGCGCCCATGGCAACTGCACGGCTCATCGCGCTGTAATACCAAGCCTCCTCCGACACATCCGTAAAACCTGATATATCCTCCTCCGCTTCCGCTCCGAAGCATCGGGTTATCATCGCCGCCATTTCGGCTCTTGTTATATGGTCATCGGGCTTTATTGTATTGTCGTCATAACCGTCCATTATGCCGTTTTTAACGGCATTCTCCAGAGCCGCTCCCATTTCTCCCGGCGGCATATCGCTGAACGCCATAGCGTTTATACCGAATGAGAGCAGAACCGCTCCCGCCATAGCCGTTATCCGTTTTATCTGCTTCATACTGTATTACCCTTTTACTTAGTATATTTATTGCCCTTCCAATCTGCCTTATTTACCTGTCTTGCTCTCGCAATGGAAAGGTTGTTGTCGGGAATGTCCTCCGTAATAGTTGAGCCTGCTGCGATATATACGCCGTCGCCCACCTTAACAGGAGATACAAAATTTGTGTTGCAGCCTACAAAGACGTTGTCGCCTATGGTTGAACGGAATTTATCCTTGCCATCATAATTACATGTAACAGTACCGCAGCCGAAGTTTACATTTTTGCCTATATCGCTGTCGCCCAGATATGTGAGATGTGATATCTTTGTTCCGTCACCTATCGTGTCATTCTTCAATTCAACAAAGTCGCCCACCTTGACATCTTTTCCGACCTTATTGCCGGGACGCACATACGCAAACGGACCTACCGATGTTCCCTCGCCTATATCGCTGTCAAGAATAACGGAGCTTGTTACGGTTACATTGTCCGCAAGACGGGCATCTTCAAGCTTGCAGCCCATTTCTATCACACAGTTTGCCCCTATCCTTGTCTTGCCCAGAATAGTTACATTTGATGCAATAATCGTGTCCTGTCCTATTTCAGCCTCAGCGCCGATTATTACCGTTGACGGATTGATAATTGTCACGCCGTTTGTCATGTGTCTCTTATTTATTCTGTCCTGCATGATCGCTTCGGCTTCACTCTGCTGAATACGGTTGTTTATGCCGCGTATCTCATCATTATCGGCAATGGTAAAGCCGCCTATTTTCTTTCCCGCCTCGCGCAGTATCTGTAAGGTGTCCGTTAGATAATACTCACCCTGCGCGTTGTTCGGTGTGAGCTTATCAAGCGACCATACGAGCGCGCTGCTGTCAAATACATACATGCCCGAGTTGATCTCGCGGATTTTCTTTTCTTCCTCCGAGGCATCCTTCTGCTCAACAATCTTTAATACCGAGCCGTCCTCACCGCGGACAATTCTTCCGTAGCCTGTTGCGTCCGGCAGCTCCGCCGTTATTACGGTCGCGCTGTTGCCCTGCTCTGCATGATATTTAACAGCCTCCTCAATCGTTTCCGCCCTGATAAGCGGAGTATCGCCGTTAAGAATTACAACATATCCCTTATAATCCTTTATGAACGGAACCGCCTGCATAACCGCATGACCTGTGCCAAGCTGCTCTGCCTGTATCGCGATCTCCGCATCCTTTTCCACAACGGGGCGCACCATTTCCGCCTTGTGTCCGATTATTGCCACAACCTCCTCGGCTCCCGCCTTCTTTGATTCATCAATTACCCATTTAACCAGCTCCTTGCCGCATACCTTATGGATAACCTTCGGCATTTCTGATTTCATTCTTGTGCCCATTCCGGCAGCGAGTATAACACTTGCAAACATATTATTCCAATTCCTTTCTTGCTGTTTCCGCATCGCTCTTTATCTGATTGGCAAGAGCCTCTATGCTGTCAAATTTCTTATCTCCGCGCAGACGCTTTATAAACTCCACACGGATCAGTTCATTATAAATATCCTCATCAAAATCAAGGATATGACTTTCTATTGTTACCTTGTCGGCGCCAAAGGTCGGATTGTTTCCGACATTTATCACGCTTTTGTATTTATTTCCCTTTACATATGTATATCCCGCGTAAACTCCGTTATGCGGAATAAGCGTGTTCTTCTTATATGAAATATTCGCTGTAGGCAGACCCATTTTTCTTCCGTTCTGCAGACCCTTCACTACCATGCCTTCGATTGCGAAGGGACGTCCGAGCATATTTGCCGCATGCTGAACGCTGCCGTCCATTATATAATGTCTTATCGCGGTGCTTTTTACCGTTACCCCGTTATGGTCAATTTCATCGGTTATGATCGCTTCAATGCCGAACTTCTTGCAAAGCTCCTTAAGCAGCGTTACATCACCGCTCGCCTTGTATCCGAAGCGGTAGTCATAGCCGGCGCACACTGCGACGCAATGAAGTATATCCATAAGCCTTCTTACAAACTGCTCGGGCGTGAGCCGCATGAATTCTTCGTTGAAATCACGCATATAAACAAAATCCATATCAGCCTTTGCGAGAAGGTCAAGCTTCTGGTTCTCCTGCGTTATGATCGGCACGCTCTCTTTGTTTATCGTGCGCTTTGTATGCTCGTTAAAGAGCAGTATGCCACATTTTAAGTCATGCGCGCGCGCATAGTCATGACACTTCTTTATAATTGCCATATGCGCCATATGCAGTCCGTCAAAATTACCGAGAGCGACAACTGTTCTCGGAAACGGTACACTGCCTGTCTGGCGAATTATCTGCATAATAGTTTCATCCCCTTAATTCCAAAAAGATTTTATCAATACAAGTCTTTGTTCCTTTATTTCAGACACACACAAAAACCTTCCGTCCGCGCCGTATAATCTGTAACGCTGCCCCTCGTCGCCGCCGCGCCATGTCATTCGCACGCCGTTTATTATGCTGCGCTCCTGTTTTTCGTTCAAGTGTATCTTTGGCAGCTCTTTAAATAGTGAGTCCGTCGGAATAAGCGCCGCTTCCGGGTCCTCCATTGCACGGAGCCGCTCAACTGTATATGCCTGTGATATTTTAAATCCGGCGGTTTCCGTTCTTCGCAGCTCCGTCATAACCGCGCCGCAGCCAAGCTCTGCGCCTATATCATCACACAGAGAACGGATATAGGTTCCCTTTGAGCAATGCGCATCTATTGTTACATACGGCAGGTCAATTTTCAGAATATCAATTGAGTATATATTTATCTTTCTCGGCTTTCTCTCTGCCTCTTTACCCTCGCGGGCAAGCTCATATAGCTTTTTGCCGTTCTGCTTTATAGCACTGTACATCGGCGGCAGCTGCTCCTGCTCACCCTTGAATTTCTCTACGGCGCGCCTTATTTCCTCATCCGTTACATTAACCGGGCATTCCTCGAGCACCTTTCCCTCAATGTCAAGCGTATCTGTGCGATTTCCAAGCTCGAATACGGCTGTATATCTTTTATCCGCCGCGGTGAGCATATCCGCCGCCTTTGTTGCGTTTCCTACACATACCGGAAGAACTCCGGTAGCAAGAGGGTCAAGCGTTCCCGTGTGTCCTACACGCCGCGTTTTATACACTCTGCGCAGCATGGCTACAACATCATGAGAGGTTCTGCCCTGCGGCTTATCCACAATTACAACTCCGTTCATGCCAGCGCCTTTCCACAGACTTCAACGACCATTTTTTCCGCGGTCTCCAGATCATCCGCGGCAATGGTACAGCCCGCCGCCCTTGTGTGCCCGCCGCCGCCGAACACCTGAGCAACCTCCGCGACATCCGCATCACCGTTTGAGCGAAGGCTTCCGCGTATTTTGCCGTCATACTGCTTCAATGCAGCTGCAATTTCGGTACCGCGTATGCGTCTTGGGAGATTTACAAGGTCCTGTATGTCCTCCGGCTTTATGCCGTACTTTGCGGTTTCCTCATCTCCGATCGCAACAATTCTTAGCCTTCCGTCATAATATGAATGAATGCGGCTAGTAAGCTCCGCCTTCATAAGCTCCGATTCAAGATCTTCACAGTCAAACAGCAGCCTTGCAATTTCAGCATGATCTATGCCGCATTCGATTAGCTCCGCCGCGATTCTGAAGGTTGCAGGTGAGGTATTTGAATACGCAAAGCAGCCGGTATCGGAACAGATCGCCGCGTACAGAAATTTTGCAATTTCGTAATCGATCTCCACTCCCATTTTTCTGAACAGCTTAAACAGTATTTCTCCTGTTGAAGAGGTTTCCGGCTCAACATAATTTGCATCACCAAAAAATGTATTGGTCTTATGATGGTCAATATTTACAACCTGCTTTGCAGCATCAAGTATAGGTCGGCGCAGACTTACACGCGTCAGATCACCGCAGTCAAGAACAATACATGTATCGCAGTCCACACACTCACCGCCATATACAACAGCTATATCCCCATCAAGAAATTGCAGTCGTTTTTCAACATGCTCCTCAACATATATAACCGCCGATATACCTATCTTCCTCAATACAGCCTGCATCGCAAGACATGAACCTATCGCGTCTCCATCTGCCTTGATATGCGGTATTATTGCCGCTTTCTTCGCATTTTTTATAAGGTTTATTACTTTTTCCATTATAAACTACTCCAACAAAAATAACATATAAATCCAAAATAATTATAGCATAAAAGCATGTAATCGTCAAGGACCTGCGCAATAAAAAAACCTTAAAATCAGATTTAACTGATTTTAAGGTTTTTGGTGGACCATCTAGGAACTAATCTAACCAATTTATGGTGGTTTTTAATAGTTCACATTAGCCCTAAAACGCTTTATCTAAGCCAAATCCACACTATTTTGAACAGATATGACGCAATCTGATTTTGAAAAAAATCACGAAACCGTGTACAGAACGTGTATGAAAATCAGTTGCATCGACGTTTGATATATTTCCTTAAAAGCGCTTTCGCCTCCTCCTCTGTCATATCTTTTTTACCGAGCACGCTGCTTATATCGTCATCCAAAGCAAGATCATTGTCGTAATACTTCTGTGCGATACGCAGCTTTTCGCGTTCATCATCCGACATTGACTTTATCCATTCCTGACCCTTCTCCTGTGTATCTTTACCTAAAAATCCATACATAGGATTGAGCATACTCAAGGACTGCTTAATGCCTTTTGCCGTGCCGCCTGCCTCGAAATAATCATCAAGATACTTAAGCGCCTTTTTCTCGTCCTTATACTTAATAGATTTCTTCATGTAGTATAAGGCGTTTGATTTTGGTGTCGGCTTGTAAATGGTGCCGGTATCGTTTCCTTGGTACTCACGCTTCATGCTTATTATCTCATTGTAGGCGCTTTCCTCAATATCATATGAATATACGAAAGAGCTTTTTGCCACATCTCCCCAACCCTTATTAGGTCGGCTCATCACAATATCATATACGCCCTGTACACCCAGACTGTTCGCAATATATGCAGTCCTGTCGCGTATCATCTGCGGATTTGTTACCTCAGGATAGAAGTTCAGTCCTGTTGCAAGACTTATCGGAGTAGTTACAAACGGAGTAATCATGCCCCATGCCTTGTCGATCGGAGCCGTAATATCTTCTTTTGTAAGCTTATAATCATCAAGTCCTACCCATTCAAGAAGCTCTGAAAAGCTGCCGAGTTGTCTGAAAGCGTATACCTTATCCCCTGTTCTGTCGAGCGTGATGTGCGGAATATTCCTCACGGACGGAGGCAGAAGCTTGTCCTCGTCCTCTTTGATAAAATGATTCCATGCGTACATCAGTAATGGCAGCAGATTAATCATCAGCGCTTTAAGCATTATTTTGCCTGCCTTTTGGGGGATATTTCCGTCGCCGGTAATAATATTCTCAAACATCCTGCAATAACGCTTGAGGTTCGTCTCCGTGAATGAATAGAACGGTATTATATATCTGCGCAGATACTGACCGAGATTGCTCACCTCGTCATAGGCGCCGAGCAGGTCCTTTGACAACTGATACGCTTTATCCTCTGTACTTTCCAGACCATTTACAATAAAGCGGTTTGAAGCAACATAGTCTTTTACCCTTCCGCCGTTTTTGTTGATACCGTCCTTGAAATACAGATATGCCGAATATCTGAGTATGCCCTCTCTGAAATCATGCATATTCTGTACAGCCTTGTAATAGCCGTCAAATATCTTTTTGGGCGTTTTGAGTACTTTATATATATCAATTCCGCTTTTATCTTGAAGCCTTTTAAATAACTGTTCCTGCGCCTCTTTGTCCATTTCATTGATGAACATCATAGAGCTGTAGCCGCCGCGCTCTATCCATTCCTGCATTTCGGGAGTGTATTTCTTGTAGCGCATTGCCTGATACAGCTCTTGCACAGCGCGCTTTGAGTATTTAAGTATTTCCGGCTGTCCCGCAATTACTGCTTCCGCGTCGCCCCAAAGGTTGCGCACACCGAATTTTATTGTGCGCAATGGATTAATACTTGTGCTCCACCCTTTCCATGTACTCAGCGCACTTCTCATAATAAGCGAAGCTGTTCCAGCTTTTTTCGGGTTCGCAACAGAATCAAGTGTTTTTACGATCTCATCCGGGATAACCCACTGTTCATAAGCCGCGCCGATGAGCCTGACGGTATCGGCATATTTGTTAAACAGTTCCTTGACGCCGTCAGAAGAGAATATCCCCTCGCCATTTGTAAGAGCTATAGCCATTTCCGAAACAGCCTTTTCAAAGGCATCATCGGCAAGAGCCTCTTTTGTATACATGTAGTTACCTTTTCTCGGCTGATGTATGGAATATCCATCGCGCTTATGTGCGAGAGTTTCCCATGTCTCGTACTGCTTGCCCAAAGTAGCTTTTATCCATGCTTTCTTCTGGGATGTATATTTGAGTGCCGTTCTTGCTGCGATTACGGCGTCCTCCAAGACAGTATCACCCTGAGTATCTTCAATAGAAGCAATCTCACCGACATACTTGTACAAACCCGGCACGTTAAGTTTACCGTCTGCAAGTGCAGCTATTACATTTTCATAGCCGCCGCCCAAATCCGGCAATGCCCCTTTCTTTGCCATGTCAAACAGTTGAGAAAACCCGAACATAATCTGTCGGTTATACCATTTTTGCTGTCTGTATATTTCGCTGTCAGGCTCTCCTTTGGCATTTACAAGCCCTTTGGCTTCGTCAGTTATCATTTTATTAAGATTTGCTTTATTTGTCTTAAACGCCTCATTTTCGAGCTGTGGCTTGATGTCATAACGCTGTTTGGTCTGTCCGAGAATGTTTGCCACATATGCGTCATACTGCATTTGCAGCATGGCTTTATATTCCACCGCGAGAAAATCGGTGTTTATCGGAGCGGTTGAACCGTGGCGCTCCTTCAGCCAGCCGCGCCCGGCTTTAACCTCCGGCTTTCTGCTCCCGGTGCCATTTGCCTCGTCATTCATATATTCTATTACCTGATGTCTGTAATAGTGTCTGCGGTCAAATCGCCCGGAGGTATCAAAACCGACATACTGATTAAGCTTGATATATGTGTCGGTCAGCTCCTTCCAAATCTCGCCGCGCCGTTCCAGTGCAGCTTTTACGTTGTCGCTTGCGCTGCTTTGAAGCTCTGTCACTATAGCATTGACCTCACCCGGCTTAATGCCGTTTGGCAGAAGTATCTCACTGTAACCCTTTTTCTGCTGCATCTGTGCTTCTTCCTGCAAGTCCTGATAATATACAAGCTGACTGAAGGTCTTGAACTCCGTCGGACTGAGACCGTCCGTCATTTTGTTAAGGTTATCCTGTGCAACAAAGGACGCTGTTGTTTGGAGTGCCCTAAACTGCACCATATTCTTGCGGAACTCTGCAAAGAATGTTCCTCTCTCGCCTCTCTCGGGTATTTCCGGGAACACTCTTGCGCCGCTGTGAGCAATATCAGCCGCGGAGGTCTTTATCCTGCCCTTCAGCTCCTGCATTGCTTCAACTGCGGTCTTTTTCTGCGCGCCCATGTTGTCACGGTCATAGGTTGCAAAGATTTCTTTTTTACGTTCCGGTGTAAGCTCTGCCACATCATCATCAAGTGTGTCAAGCGCATATCGTAAATCGGCTTCATTATCAACAAACTTGCGCCTTACCTCATCGCGATAGTTGGGGCTAAGGGGAATAATTTCGCCAAGTGTGACTTTCCCTCGCGCTGTACCTATTCTGTTGAATTTTTGCCCCGTAACAGTGACAGCCGTCATTTTTTTTGTGCGATACTTACCGCGTGAGGGATAGACGTCTTTTACAACAATAGCAACCTTTTCTATGCCTGCATCACGGAGCATTGCCATTCGATGCCTGCCTTCGTGTGCCGTAACAACTCCGTTATCAAAATCAACTTCCAAGAACGGGGTTTGAGTGTTGCCGGATAACCTATCAATATCAAGCTTGCCGTTTCCGTATTTTTCGTTGGTTTTAGTATCATCTACAATTTTCTGTTCATTTACGGTCGTAAGACTTAGGAAATCACTCGGTGATATATACGTCACATATCCCTTTGCATAGTCACGATTTTCCTGACCACCAACAGGTATAGAAAACTCCTTGATTAAATCATTAAAGCGCTTTCCTGTAAAAGATGCTACACCGTTTGTAATAGCTATACCGTTTCGTTCAAATTCGGAGTTGGGATAGTATACAGTGTTGTTTGTGTTAAAAGCTTTTGTCTTTTGAATATTGTTTTGTTTGGCTTTTGTGTAAAACTCTGTCCTAAAACCTTCAAGCTTATTCTGCGCTCTTACAGTTACCTGCTCTGCTGTTAACCCTGATGACGTAAGTGTTTCGGCAGAAACTCCGCTTCTGTGAACTCTTTTTGTGTGGGGTGTATCTGATTTTTGCGATTGTATCTGTCCCACACCGCCCATTCGTGCAAGTCCGGTACCTTCACTTTCACTTCTATTATCGAACCGTCCCAATTTTCTGCTTGCATTTTCCTGTCCATATAATTCACCGCTTTCTGACAATCTGTAATCGTTGCCTAAACCTATGTTGTCAAGCACCTCGCTGTTTCCTCCGGCATCTATACTTTCAGTATACTCCGAAACCTTGAAATTGTCAAGTGCCGCTTCATCGCCGCTCCAGTAGGCTTTTACGACAGGCTTGTATACTTCGGTATATTCGTTCATTCCCGCGAGGGTATTTGCGACAAATTCCTCAAACACCGCATTTTCGTTATTGTTTACAATTCCGTTGTAATCCTTCGCAAGTTTCTTTAATATACCCTTTCTTTCCGTGACCGACAGACTGTTCAGAATAATATTCCTGACCTTTTTCGCTTTGCTTGTATTATATTCGGAATGTACAACCTCATGGAGATTGATCTGCTCCGGTGAAAAATCAGAATGGTCATACCGAATGATTACCGTGTTGGTTTTATAGTCAAATACACCGCGCGCTTTTCTGCCGCCCGAAAATGCGATTGTGAGGTCTCCTACAACAAATTCTGTATTCAAGCCCCTGTTTTCATTTTCTCGCGCTATAACCGACATCTCATCGTTATAGGCTTCAGGCTTTATAAAATCACCGCGTACATTTGCGATTACTCTTTGTTCGGTATTCCCAGCAGCTTTGAGAGTTTCTCCAAGCTTTCTTCGCTCAGCTGCGGTTCTTCTCCCCTCTTTATAGCTTCCTGTCCTTCTGTCCACTCCTTCAGCTTCGATGCCGGAACTCTTACCGTTCTGCCGCTCGCTGCTTCCATTTGATAATATGTCTCCTTCTCCATTTTCTTCCTCCAATGAATATGAATTATTCTCTGTTTCAAATCTTTCAAAAGGTGAAATCTTGAATATCTTTTCCATTACACCGGCCGCTTTTGTGCCTGTGGGTATAAAATATCTCGTATTATAGCTTATGCGTTCTGTAAACACGCCCGCTTTTTCAAGTCCTGCCATATCATAATATGACGGTCCCGATATTTCAATGCGGTTTTCGCCCGACACTCTGCGCTGTGAGATACGCCATCCGTTTTCAAGCAGAGCCGTATCACCCTGTGCGATTGACTTTACAACATCATCCGCGGACACTTTTGGCTTGGTTCTTGATGAACCGAGCTGCCTTAATGTGCTGTCAATACTCTCATCGGGAATAACTCTGCCGAGAAGAATATCTCCGTCATCTGTAAGCATACGATAAACGCGCACATTTTCTGTAGGCATCTTGTTCCATATCGAAAGCAGATTGCCTGTCATGAGATGTACGGGATTTGTTTTGTACTCAGGTACCGTTTTAAGCTCCTCACTCCATAAGCCTTCGGCTTCTTTCCTGTTCACCTTTTCCCAACTGCGTGCGACTCTGCCTTCAGGCATATATTCGTAGCCTGCCGGACCGTAAGCCTTGTAATTCTGAATGATATTTCCGTCCTTGTCGGTTGTCGTGCTGCTGCGGAACATAGCCCTTATCTTGCCGTTTTTGTTGCTGCGGTAAAAGCCTATAAAGCTTTGTGAATCAGTGTCAATATCGCCGATGTTTAGCGGCTTCTGTTTGTGCCTTGCTTCAAGATTATAATATGTAGTCTCCGCGCCGGTGCTGCTGTCTGTATGAACTACCTTGCGTTCTTTGATAGTCAGACCGTCTGCCTTGTAGTTCTCAAGACCCCTGTCAAGGGTTCCGTTCTGTCTTGCAATCTCATTTGCCGCCTGCAAACGCTCGTTAAAGCCGTCAAACACCGCATTCTGCTCTTTGGGTTCAAGAACAAGGATGCGGTTAAGGAATTTCTTAACATCACGCCATGCGTCGCTTGACTCCTTAAAGGCTCCGTATTGGTCAAGCAGATAATCCTTTAAGCCTAACTTTTCAATTATCTTTGCCCCGTTTTTTACTCCGGCAACATTATCGCGTATCAAGTCCCTATAGTAATTGGCGAGCGTGTCGCTTGCGATAGGACCCTCAAGATCGTCATCAGCCGTAAACATGCCCTGATTCCCGGCTTTTGCCGAGCCCTTTGTGAGAGCGCCGAGCTGACTTAATCTTTTTGCGATAGTGGAAATAAACCTGTTCTCTCCTTTAAGGTCTGTGCTGACAAGCTTGAATATTGGTGTTGTCGCCTGATTGCTTCTGTGAGACCGTCCAAAGCCTTGTACAGCCTTGTTTGCCACCCAGCCGGGTTCAAGCAGATAATGTACTCTCTGCTGCTGATTTTTGGCGTTGCGGTCAGCGTGGTAGCTCTTGCCTGTTGCTCCCGCGCCGGAGAATATAAGAATACGCTTGTTGCCATTCTGAAAAGCGTCAACATCTGCCGCATTAGTGCTCTTGCTGCGCTGCTCCTCGACCATTTTGCCGTCTTTTCTGATAATTCTCCTTGAACGCCCTGTAACCTCCGCGACAAGCTCAGTTCCGAAATGCTCAACAATCATATCTATCGGTGACGACGGCACTTTAAGGCTTCCGAGCCTTGTAAGCAGCTCATCCCGCTGTTTTACCGCATCCGCATTAAGCACGGGATTTCCCTGACTGTCAAATACCTGCTTAACGCGCTTGTTTCCGTCCTCATCAATATAGGTTTCATATTGCTCAACCGGAAACACATTTTCCACATATGACATAAGCATCTGCTTCGGCGTGAGGTCGAAATCCTCAAGGTCAAGTCCCTCGTCCGCTATTCTCGCGCTTTCGCGTTTCTGCGCAGCCTCGTTTGTGGTTACAAGCTGTATGACCGCTGAGCGCCCCTGCTCGAGCTGTTTTTCAATGTCCTCTATAACTGTCGGCACTTTCATTGCCGTAAGCACCTGATTAAAAAACCGCTGCTGTCCCGACCAAAATGCGGAATTTTGCCGTCCGCGAGCCATTCCGTCATACTTCTGGTTTGTAACCTCAAGAGCCTTGTTCATATTCTGAAAAACAATCTGCCACCCTCGCGCAAGCTCTCCGTATATTTCAAGCTGCTGCTTATTAAGCTTGTGTGTCAGTCTGTCATACTTAACTCCGTCATAGCTTATATTTCGCGAAAGATAGACGCCGTTTTCTTTCATATTGCTTGCAACAAGCTCCATTGCCGCAACGCCGCCGGCGTTTATTTTCTGCGCAAAATCTTCTGCGTTGGAAAACGCAGTACCCGCTCCCCACAGACCTAAACGGTCTGCGTATTGGAGATTGCTGACCTCCGTCGCGCCTGTTGCCGAAAGGTAAACAATTCTTGCGTTCGGAAACGCTTCTTGAAGCGCCTTTCCCATTAGATATGCAGAGCTGGGCTTAATTCTTCCTCTGCTGCCCTTACCGCCGGAATTTGCCATATTGTGTGCCTCGTCAAACGCTATAACTCCGTCAAAATCTTTTCCGAGCCATTTCACAAACTTTTCATAATTTGAACCCGGCTTATCATAGCCTTTTGAGAGCGTCGGATATGCGGCAAAAAGAATGCCGTCGTCAAAATCAAGCGACCTATCGGCTTTCTTTCCGCCCTCGAACTGATGAACAAGCTTTTCATCACCGATTACCGCGCCCACATCACGTTGTGCGTCACTGTAAAGGTTCGGGCGTTCGCTTATCCATACCGCTTTCTTTCTGCCCCGATTTCGGTTGTCAAGCATTATTCCTGCGACAATTCTGCCTTTTCCGAGACCTGTACCGTCTCCGATGAAAAAACCTTTTCTGCTGCCGTTTTCGAGTGTCTGCTCATGGTTCTGACCTGCGTATGAAATAGCCTCTAACTGCACATCTGAGACAACGCCTTTTTCTATAAGCTCCTGTGATAAATTCGGCGCATATGTGATAGGCGGCTTTGAAACCGATGCCATTGCTGCGCTTTCACTCACCTTTGTCGGGTGCGGCTGCGCATTTTTCACCTTTAGCGGCTGTACCTCGTAATCATCATAGACGCTTTCGGTAAGAACCTTTACCTTTCTTTTCTTGGATTTTAATCGTACATCATCAGACTGTTGATATAGTCCTCGTCCGCCTCGTCCATCTCCTCCGTCCTTTGCGCCTGTTCTATCAGATTTTCGTTTATTATCCTCTGAAGTTCTTTCAGAGTTTTTGCCTTGAGCATTGTTTTCTCCATTTCTGCTCTCTCTTTCAGTATCCGTTCTGTATACTGTTCCAGAAGCTTCTCGTCCTGTTCCAGATACCTGTTCTCCTCCTCTGTCGGCATCGGATACTTCATTATCCACATCAGTTGTTCCAGAGTTGACATTGATTTCAGTTCCTTTACGAGTTCTCTCAGCTCGTTCTCCATGAGAAACGGTGTCTGAAGCTCCTCGTCCGGCAGCTTCAGCAGTGTTTCCGCTGCCTGTGTCAGGTACATCCTGTGCGGTACGGTTTTCTCCCCTGCCTTCTGCAGCAGCGTCTTTGCGTGCTGCTGTACTTCTGTTTCGTTCTCTTCGGCTATCTGCCCCCTCTCGTTTTGCAGATATTCCATCATACTCCAAATCTGGTCTTGCATTTCTTATCCCTCCTAAAATATCCTGCAATTCAGACAGCGTATCAACCTTTGTTGTTATTGTTCTGTTTGTTGTCGGACCGTTATTGTCAATAACAAGCATCTGTATATCAAATGATGTGCCGTACTTGTTGTAGTTTTTGCCGTTTACGCCGACATTGGCAACAACATTATACTTTGCTTTAATATCCTTCCACCACGAACGGAACGATGCCGCATCGTCAGCCATGCCGCGACCTGTGATAGCTACCAGTCTGCCGTTGGGCGCAAGAGTTTTGAGCGCCTGCTCAATATGCTTTGCTCCTATTTTATTTCCGCGCACATTTCTCTCAGACGAGTTTGTGAACGGCGGGTTCATAACGACAACAGTCGGCTTTACTTTATTTCCGAGAATATTGTTTATCTGCTCGGCATCCTCGTTGAAAAATCCGTCAAACGGCAGATTTTTAAGTATTTCCAGTCTGCGCTTATCAAGCTCATTTACATACACCTCAGCGCCGTCACGCTTTGCGAATACTGCAATGCCACCTATCCCTGCCGACGGTTCAAGCACCGTGTCTCTGCTGTTTACGTTCGCCGCCCATTCTGCAAGATACGCTATCGACGGCGGTGTTGAAAACTGCTGATATTTGAGCTGCGCCTCTGTTCGCTTTGTCTGCGTCGGAATGCTTTCAAGAATATTAAGCATTTTATCGACAGACACCTCATCAAGCGATAAAATATATCTGTTTACTCCCAGCTCCATAGCGTCATAAGCGTCCTTGATTGTAAAAGTACCTTCCGCCATGCTGCCGCGATATGCTTCATTCGCCGCGTCACGCAGTTCATTTGCGGTAATTTTTTCACCCTTGTTAAGCTTATCAAGCACAAAATCCGATATAATTTTTACAGGCGTTGTCTGCCCACTGTCTTTTGTATCTTCAACTATATCAGAATTATCTGTATCAGTCAAGGCGTTTTCCGTATTATTTTGAGGCTTTGCTTCAGTCTCCCGCATATCAGATACATTCTCATCGGTATTGATACTGTTTTCAGGTGTATCACTATCGGTTTCTGTGTTTTGTTCTGCTTTGTGGTCGCTTGATATGTCCCTTGTAATATTGCTTGACATAAACGGTACACCGGCTTTGGCAAGTTCCTTTGTCAAGCAGTCCTCAAAGAATGGCATAGAAACAACACGCCCGTTATCAATACTGAATTCTGTAAGTATTTCACCGCGTGTATGCCTATTAATATCCTTTATAACAATGAAGCGCTCCTCCATTCCTTTTCTTGCGCCGTCAATATACATATCATTGCCGACAGTGACAAATGTGTATGTTTCACCGCCGTATTTGCCCTTGTTGCGATATTTTGTACCGTCCGAAAGCTTATATCCTTCGGGGAGCTTTGCGGCAACTCTAATCCACTCTTTTTTTCCGTTCAGCTGTCTCTCCTCGGATTTTGCTTTGTTGGCAGTATTGCTTTTGCCGGCTTCGGATTTTCCGCCCGCAGCGTTATCTGAAGTGTTATTCTGTATTCCGGCTTCCACGCGCACATTCTGTACATCGGGTATTGCCGCCGCTGTATTGCTCGCGGTGGCTGTTTCTGCCGTTGGCACATTTTCAAAAGACGGTGTGTTTACTGCCTGAGTAACGGCGCTTTGTTCCGCTATACCGTTTGTTGTTGGATTTAAAAGAAAAGAAAAATCGCCGCTTTCCGCCATGATTGCCTGTGTCTTTAGCTCCGACGACGCTTTAGCGCCGTATAAACGCTGCTTTAATGCCGCCATAGCGTTAATACCATTGCTGATTTCTGTTTTTAACAGCTCGCCCGCGGTCGTAAATGCCGCTCTGTCGGTGATACCGTCCGGCACGGTATCGTTTATAACATAATCGTTAAACGCTCTCACAGGGTCAATTCCGGCTTTTTCAATTTCTGCAACAATACCTGTATTGCTTCTGCTAAGAACATTTGTAAAAGCGGTTGATATGCTGTTTATGTAGTCGGTTGTAACGCTTGCCTCCGGCGCGGATACAAGCTCCATATTTGCGGCATATACCGTATAATAATCGTCCGCCGCGGCTGTGCTGTTGATACTGCTGCGGATATTGTTTACTGCGGATACCGCCTCTTTTTGCACATCACCGGCTATTTTCACTACGCTCTCGGAAGAGCCTATATTCTGCAATGAACGCTCCGTTTTCGAGGTAACGCTCATTGCTGTTTGCCTGACATTATCGGAAACACCCCAAAATGCAAGCTTGTTCTCAACTCGTTTGAGTTCCTCGGAGGCATTATTGCCGCTGTATCGTTTGGTTGTATCGTCGTTCTGTAAATCCTGTAGTTCTTCGTTCGCCGAAATGTTTACGGCGGGATTGACTTTTGTAGTATCGACTGTAATATCAGGAGCCGATGTGTTGACAGCAGGGTCGTTCTTCTGAACGTTGATTGCATTGTCAATCGGTGGTGTAAAACTCGCTTTTCCGGCGGCATTATCGTCAGGTACTGCTTCTTTGCCCTCGTTTTTGACAATATCATTCCCGTTCGTCTGCGAGATATTTGGCATGTTTGCAGTCTCTTTGCCTGCAAATCGCCTATAAGCTGCATTTGCCA
>JBJEIV010000094.1:0-3621 GCA_051877395.1 Candidatus Ornithomonoglobus sp. | reverse complement strand
CAATACAACATAAAAAATATTGCGAGAATACCAATTGTTTCTCAGATTGCTTCCGATTGTGACAAAGGAGATGTGGAAGAAATTGAGGCACACTGGCTGAATGAATTGATATATAATATTGAAAACGGGGGGAAATAAAATGGAACAGAAATTTTATATTTGCGAACACTGCGGAAATATCATTGTAAAAGTAAATGACACTGGCGTTCCGGTTATGTGCTGCGGCGAGAAAATGAAGGAGATTGTTCCCGGAATCACGGAAGCAGCAGCGGAAAAGCATATTCCGGTATACAAACAGGAACATCATATGGTAACTGTCACCATTGGTGATGTTCCCCATCCTATGCAGTCGGAGCATTATATTGAATGGGTACTATTGCAGACAAAGCAGGGAATGCAAAAGAAAATGCTTAAGCCCAGTGATCAGCCGGAAGTATGTTTTGTACTTTGTGACGAAGATGAGGTAGAGGCGGTATATGCATACTGCAATCTGCATGGTCTTTGGAAAGTGTGAAAGAATACATGAAAATGAGTATTATTTTTACAGAGAATAAAATATTTACACAGTTGCAGGTGGAGGAATTGTTTTTGTCAGTGGGTTGGATCTCTGGACGGTATCCAAACCGTCTGTATAAGGCATTGATGAACTCATCCACTGTGATTACTGCTTGGGATAGGGAGCAATTAGTCGGACTCGTTAGGGTGCTCGACGATGGTGAGCTTGTTGCATATATGCACTATGTTCTGGTGAGCCCGGATTATCAGGGCAAGGGAATTGCCGGTGCCATGATTGAAATGGTAAAGAAAAAATATCAGGATTTTCTATATATAGAGATTATGCCGGAGGAACGGAAAAATGCAGCTTTCTATCAGAAATTTGGTTTCTCGGTCATGGAAGACGGCGTGCCTATGCAGATTTGTAATTATGAAAACAGCATGATACCATTGTCTGCCGAGAATTGCTGAGAGCGTTGCCGGATAAACTTCGGCAGGATCCCAGCCCGCGAACAGAACTAATACTGAAAAGCGCATTCCCGATTAAAAAAGTGTGTTGTTCGATTCTATGCCACAGACAAGTATATTATCGAAGTCGGAGAAAAGTTAGATTCAGTCGTTCTCCGTTTTATAGAATAGGGATTGACAGCAGATAAACATCACCTCCGGCACAGAAATTAATTCTGTGCCGGAGGTTTTATTTGCACCCACAAAATCAAAAGATGCACCCATTTTGCACCCGTAAAGTTTAATTATGCACCCAACTCGTCCGTAAAATTTGTAAAAATTAAATTGTATCAAAGACAGCGTGCAGAAGGAGCCGCACATGGCGAAGCCTATTTTTTTGTTTTTCAGCTCCATTTTCTACACCTCCATTTCGCTCAGAATATTTGTAATTGTGTCCTTAATAATTATTCCGGCAGTGACCGGAGCGACTCTGCCCGGGAGGGAAAGCGCCCATATAACGCGCAGCCCAAGCTCCGCGGCAGCATCAAAGTCAATTCCGCCGGGCTTTGAAGCGAGATCTATTATCAGGGTATCCTGTCTTACTTTTTCAAGAATCTCGCCTGTAAGAATAAGAGCGGGGACGGTGTTAAAAATAACATCAAACTCATCAATTCTTGTTTTAGCCTCATTTATGGTAAGCGGTATGCAGTCATGGCTTTCGATAAGCGCGAGGTCGGCATATTTTCTTGCTCCCACATAGGTTTTTGCGCCGAGCCCGTTAAGGCAGCGCGAAAGTATTTTTCCGACCTTGCCGTAGCCGAGCACAAGACATTTGCTGCCGTGCAGTGTTATGGGAGTTTCAGAGATCGCGATCTGTATCGCTCCCTCGGCGGTGGGGACCGCGTTGCGTATTGCAAGCTCATCTCTTTTCATGTAATCGCTGTGCTTTATGCCGCGGGCGGTAAGGCGTTCGGATATGTAATCCGAAATTCTTCCTCCGAATAAAATGGAAAGCGGATTGATTTTTTCTATCAGGTCATCTATAGGAAGCTCCGAATCGGAGAACGGAGTGTTGATATTTTTATTATCGAATGAAACCGGAACCGGTAAAATAACAATGTCGCAGTCAAGCGCTGTTGTCAAATCGTCAGTCTGCGGTATTCCGTCTGTCTTTATGTCTTTGGTAAAACCGTAAATCAAAACGTCATAGCCGTCGGAGATAAGCATCCTTGCAAGGGTAAGCTGACGCAGATCGCCGCCTATGACCGAAATCCTTCTGAACATCTGTAACATCTCCTTTCCAAGCCTTGCACATCCGGTAGTTAATGTGTTTTTTGCTGTCAGAATATATTATGCTGAAGGGGAGGTTTTGGTGAAGCGCCTCTCACGCAAAACAGCCGCGCGGCAAAATATACGCGGCTGCATTGTGAATACGGAAGGAATGGGGGAGCCTCATCGGCTCACGCTATCGGCTTTTGCTGATACTCGTCAATCTCCTTGTAGGAGTGAAGCTCGTAATCGTTAACGGGACCGGACGGGACAAGCCCTGTGGTATCGTTATGCGAGACGGCATTCGCGCCGAGACCGAAGTCCATAGTATCAAGTATTTTTTCGTTGTCAATACGCTTTTTCGGTTTTTTCATTGTGATACCTCCTGATGATGCTATTCTGCGCCGCCTAAAAGACTTTTATACGCGGGATTGACAAGCGTGAGCAAAAGTGATAAAATCCCAAGTTTGACAGTTAAAAGTGAGTAATTTAATTTTTTTCTGCTTTTTTACATATTTTTTTCATCATGCTTTCTGTTAGAATTTGATAATCCGTTTATCAGTGTAATATGGGATTAATATCTTATGACATTTTTTTCTTTAATTATGGACAATACTTCTTGTAAATGCCTTGACTTAATATAAGAAATAATGATATAATTGAGAAAACACAATATCAAAAAGACGATAGGAAGGAGCAGAAATTATGGGAAAATTGACCATGCGCCTGATCGCGGCGGTATTGGCTGTTTCCGCAGCGGCGGGAATCACCCCTGTATCGGCATATACAGGAGGATTGAAAATACGGAACAATTCTGAGACTGCGTACAGAGAGAGTATAGAGACGGAGTGTCCGTCGGAGCTTATACCGACTATCGTCGGCGATGAGTCGGAGGACGTCTTGAACGAGCACACAAGCGAGACAACGGAGCTGATGGGAGACGGCTTTTTTTATAATACCGATAATGGTTTCGATACTCCGATTCAGGCGGATGATATTTCATCACCGTTTTTATTACCGGAGGAAGCAGATGGAGCTGTTATATCATTCGCCGAGGATGCGGAGATAATCGCTGAAGGTGACTGCGGAGCAAAAGCGACATGGACGCTCGATTCGAACGGTACACTCACCATAGGCGGCGAGGGCGCTATGACAAATTACAGCAATGCCACCAATGTGCCGTGGTATTCGCAGCGTTCGGAGATCACAAGCGCAATTATAGAGGAAGGCGTGACAAGCGTAGGCGGCTGTGCGTTTTACGAATGTACCTCTCTTTCGGACGTGGCAATCCCGGAGGGCGTGACAAGCGTAGGCAGCTTTGCCTTTTACAAATGCGGTAGTCTTACGGAGGTTGTTCTGCCCGAAAGTGTTGATACCATAGGAAAATATGCCTTCTACTCATGCTCGGGT
>JBJEIV010000093.1:0-3622 GCA_051877395.1 Candidatus Ornithomonoglobus sp. | reverse complement strand
AAAGATTACGGATAATCTTCTGCCGTGGTCGGATAAAATGATAGAAAAATTTCATATATGAAAAGCCCGGGGCGAAAGCACTCCGGGTTTTATTGTGTACGCTATATTATTTTCCGCTTACGATTGAAAAAAATATTGATATGCACAGTTATGAGGATGAGTATGATTTTGACAAAAAGATTCCGTATATTGTTTTTGAAAACGGACAGGAATACAGAATAGATAATCCGAAATTATACTATGCGCTGCAAGATTTAAAGCCGATAGAAAGGCAAACAATTTTGTTAAGTATAGCGAATTGTTTTACCGATAAAGAAATCGAAGCTGTGTTAAAAATACCAAGGCGAACAATAGCATCAAGGCGGCGCAGGATTATGGGAAAGATACGAACAAACATATTAAGGCGGGGAAATATAAGTGAAGAATAAAGGAAAATATATAACTGCTGAATGCAGGGAGTTAGCCAAAAATGGAGATGAAAAAGCTGTAGAAGCAATAATAGGACACTATATTCCATACATAAAATCCTTTGCCCATCGTACAGTAACAAAATATTTTGGAACGGGAAGAAGTGATATAGAGGAAGATGTGGTACAGGAGATGATTGCTGCAATTATAAAAGGTTCTCCGCATTTCAGGGAAGATATGACAGAGGGGGGTATAGCTAATGCATACAACGGAACGACCTACAGAAAGAGAGAAAAGATTTGATGCATTTATAAGACAAATCATTGACAACGGACTGAATTACTTTGAACGACCAACAATATATCTTGAAAGCAATAGAGAGGGAATGAAAGAGCTTTATGATTTGCTTGATATAAAGCTGCCAAAGGGAAAAACTGACGGAAGTAATGTGTGGAACATTTATGCCAACGGGCATAATTATGCTGTTACAGATAAGAGACTCTATGATGCTTTACAGCAGCTTTCAAAGGACAGCAGGAACATGATATTGCTTTGTTATTGGGATGGAGTTAAAGATTATTGGCTTGTGCGAAAACACAAAATTTCCATTAGAGCATTAAAGAGAATAAAATCAAATGCTATAAATAATATGCGTGATTTTTTAAGCGAAAGGAAGGCTTGACAGTTTGGAAGAAAGATATATTACGGAGGAATACATAGACAGAGCAATTGACGGTGACACTAAAACAATACTTATGGTATTAAATCATTATGATGAATTGTTACAAAGAAAGGCAAGCCGTCAGGTATGGGGTAAAAAAGGCAGGGAGTATGTTTACTGTGATAAGGATTTTAAATCACAGATGAAAATAAAGATAGTGACCGAAATTTCACATTTTGCAGAATGACATTTTCAACAGGTTGGTTCTTTCTCTTCTTATCATTCTATAACGGCGCATTACCTCTGTAGTGCGTCCTTACAGGCTGATAAAGAAACAGACTATGTTTTAACCGGAACGGCAACACTGATAAAATCATAGTGTATAGCAGTCTGAACGAAAAACTGAATATGGGATAAACAGAGCAACAAGAACCGGGATATGAGCGGCGGGCATTTGTGCGCATAGGTCTGTGATTGCTGATGATATAGTAGAATTCTATGGATTTTATTTTACAGATGCGATAAAGCGAGATGCCGGAATCCTTATTGGCACAGGAAACTGCGAAGAACATTTAGGGGGATATAATGATACTTGCATCTGGCTATCGTCACAGAGAGGGGTGCCCCGCACGGAGTGAGGGAGAGTGAAATCTATGGAATTTGCGGCGCAGCAAATTGTTTTATTATAGTCTGACAACTTATTAAATGTTTTTTTGAAGATATACGTTTTTTGTATGTCTTGAAAAAAAAGACTTTAATGATTATAAATAAGTACAGGCGTACGCCTCATATACTGTAATAATTCTTATCATGGGAGGAAGTTATGGCAAATAAAAAAGGAGCAAAGCGATATGCGGTTTTTGTAACAGGGAAGTGTAATAAGAGTAATGAAAGCCGGGATGAAAGTAAACTGAGAACAAAGCTGATACGAATGATAAGCAGTCAGGTGACAAATAATAAATAAAAGCTCGGAATAGTGTTGAAAAAAGCTGTGTTTTGTGATATAAGAACAGAAGGTTGAAGGGTAAGTAATCAAGCTTCTGTTTTTTTATCGGAGGAATGATTGATGAAGAGCAAATATCAAACAAATAAGAAGGTATTGGTTTATTGCAGAGAAAGCCGTGATGATTACGGTGAGAAGTATGAGCGTATAGAGACTCAGAGAGATATTCTTTTATCGTATTGCAAAAAGCAGGGACTGACAAACATTGTTGATGTGATTATGGACGATAATGTGACAGGAACCTCTTTCAAACGTCTGGATGATATAAAACGGCGTATGGCTGACGGTGAGATTGATATTTTCATATGTAAGGATGCGTCGCGTCTGGGACGAAATCTTCTTGAAAGTCTGAAATTTATCCAGTTTGCGGAGGATAACGATGTAACGATCCTGTTTGAAAGCGAGGAGTTCAATCCAGAGCTGTTTCCGCTTATTGCGTGGTTTAATGAACGGCGCGCAAAGGATGACAGCGATAAAATCAGACATGTGCTTCGCCATAAGCTTGAAAACGGTCTTGTAATCAGCGCGCCGTACGGGTATGTAAAGAAAGAAGGACAGCTTGTTCCTGACGAGGATACCGCGCCTGTTGTGAGAAAAATCTTTGATATGAGCTGCAACGGAAGCACCCCGCCGCAGATTTCGGATTATCTGAATATCATTCGCGCGCCGAGTCCGTCCAAGGGGAATAAAAGCTTTAATACGGTTATAAATCCGATATGGACTGCCGATAATGTGAGGCGCATTCTTCAGAATCCCGGTTATACAGGGCTGCAGGTGTCGTGCAAAAGACGAAAGGTAAGCTTTAAAAGCAAACGATATACAGTGGTTCCTGAGGAAGAACGTATTTACATAGAAAATCACCATGAAGCTCTGATAAGCAAAGAGGTATTTGATAATGCGCAGCTTAGTATACGTTCATTTAAAATTCCGAGCCGTAAGCCTGCGAATAACCCGTTTTCGGGCTTGCTTCGCTGCGGACGCTGCAGCAAGAGCGTGCTTGTGAGAAGCAGACGCGGAGGGAAGCCGTACAAATATATATGCGGAAAGTATAATCGTGAAGGCGGTATTAAGGACGATGTAAGAGAAAATTGGGGCTGTAATCCGCATGAGGTCTATTATGAGGATTTATGCGAAACCGTTTCCGGGTATGTAGGCCGTTTCCTTGATGATGAGCTTTTCAGGCAGAGTGTTCTTGACGCGATAAATCAGAATGCGCAGAACTCAAAAATACAGCAGCAGCTTGACAATCTCAAAAAAAGAGAGGATGCTCTTAAAAAGAGATTTGATATTCTCTATGAGGATAAGCTCAGCGGGATACTGCCGGATTTTATGTTTGCCCAAAAGGCTCAGCCTGTTAAGGCTGAGCTTGAGAGAGCGCATAATCAGACTGAAATGCTGAAAAGTGAGCTTGCTCACGTAAAGAAGCTTGACAGCGTCTCGGAGTATGAAAAGCTTATGAAGAAAATACATGATGACGGAATTTCGCCTGAGGGTCTGGCGGTTCTGTTTAATGAAATCATCGTGTATGAGCCGGGAGAAATCACTGAAGC
>JBJEIV010000092.1:0-3623 GCA_051877395.1 Candidatus Ornithomonoglobus sp. | reverse complement strand
AACAAAAAGGAGCGCGTCTGTGTGCTCCTTTAAATTTATTGTCACAATGATGGGAGAAGTAATGGACAGAAAAGAGAGAATATTAAGCTACATTTCCTCAAATACCTATGTGCCGCTCAAATTTAACGAGATAGCGATAGTTCTTGATGTGCCGGAAAGCGATCGTGACGAGCTTTCCGCAATATTGGATAGTCTTGTCAAAGAGGGGAAAATATATAAAACGAAAAAAGGCCGCTATTGTGTTGTAAGCGGGAGGTGTCTTACAGCCGCCGGTGTGCTTATGTGCAATGCGGGAGGCGGCTTCGGCTTTGTGCGTGTTGAGGGAGAGGAAAACAACGATATTTTTATCCCTCATGAGAAGCTTGGGGGCGCGTATGACCGTGACAGAGTTCTTGTAAGAATAGATAACAACGACAACGGCCGCGGACACCGAGAGGGGCATATAGATCAGATTATCGAGCGCGGCAATACAAGTATTGTCGGAGTTCTTGTCGGCATGAAAAACGGTTATTACCGTGTATCGCCCGACCGCCGCGAGTTCTTTTCGCAGATACGCATCAGGGAGCAGGATTTGGGCGGCGCGTCGGTCGGCGATAGGGTCATGGCTTCAATTGAGGAATATAACTCAAAGGGAAAGCCGGTAGGCGTTATAACAGCGGTTCTGGGCAGCGGCGACAGTGTGGAAAGCTGTCTTAACGGACTTATCGCGGAAAACAAAATTCCCGAACGCTTTTCAAAGGTGGTCATTGACGCGGCTGACAGTCTGCCGGACCGAGTTTCCGAGGAGGAGATTAAAAACCGTGAGGACCTGAGGGACAAAAAGATATTTACAATAGACGGTGATGATTCAAGGGATTTTGACGATGCTGTATCTCTTGAAGCGCTTCCAGACGGCAATATGCTGCTCGGTGTACACATTGCGGATGTTACCCACTATGTTAAGGACGGCTCTGTGATAGACAAGGAGGCATTAAAGCGCGCGACAAGCGTGTATTTCCCGAATAAGGTCATACCGATGCTGCCTAAGCGTCTTTCAAACGGCATATGCTCGCTTAATCCTGATGTTGACCGCCTTGCGCTGTCCGTTTTTATGGAGATAGACAAGAACGGCAATATTCATAATCACAGGCTTTCAGAGACGGTCATACACTCCTGCGCGAGAATGACCTATAACAAGGTTAATAAAATCCTTGCCGGTGACACTAAATTGAGGGAGCAGTATGCTTTTATCGTTCCGATTCTTGAGGAGATGGACAGTCTTTCGGATGCGCTTGTTAAAAAGAGAAGCGAACGGGGCGCGATCGACTTTGATTTCCCTGAGGCAAAAATCAAATGTGACGATAGGGGAGAGCCTGTTGATGTTGAGATAGAGGAGCGCGGCAAATCCCACAGGCTTATCGAATCCTTTATGCTCGCCGCAAACGAAACAGTTGCGGAAATGGCATATTGGGCGGAGCTGCCGTTTGTATACCGCGTCCATGACGCGCCCAGCAACGAAAAGCTTACCGCGTTCAACGAGTTTATAAAGAATTTCGGATATTCCTTAAAGGGTAAGATAGACAGCGAAAGTATTCACCCAAAGGATTTACAGGGTATAGTCGAGAAGGTGAAGGACAGTCCTGAGGAAATGATGATTTCAAAGGTCATGCTCCAGTCGCTCATGAAGGCAGGCTACCGTGACACTAACGACGGTCATTTCGGACTTGCTGCGCGTTTTTACTGCCATTTCACGTCGCCTATAAGAAGATACCCCGACCTTATGATTCACAGGGTTCTTAAAGAATTTATATCCGGCAGACTCACCGACAGCCGGCAGCATTATTTTGAGCCTAAGGTAAAGGAAGCGGCAGTGATTTCAAGCGACCGTGAGATCGCTGCGGAAAAGGCGGAGCGCGACGCTGATGATATGCTCAAGGCTGCGTATATGAGACGGTTTATAGGCGAGTCCTTTGACGCGGTTATATCATCGGTAACCTCGTTCGGCATGTTTGCTACGCTCGGTAATTCGTGCGAGGGACTTATACGTTGCGAGACAATGACGGGCGATTATTTTGAATATGATGAGAACCGCCATATGCTGATCGGTAGACGCACAGGAAAAATTTACAGGATAGGCGATGTAATAAGAATTACAGTTGCCGCGAGCAATCTGCTTCTGCGCAGAATAGATTTTGTGCTTGAAAGCGACGCAAGACCCGATGTGCTTGCCAAAATTGAAAAACGCTCAAAAACGACAATGGGACGCAGCGACGAGAAAAAGGAAAAGCACACAAAGCGCCGCGGTACAAAGCCAAAGCATAATAAACCAAGGAAAAAGAGGAAGCGCTGATGAACAACGAAAGATTTGAAATAATCGTGCCCACACTGTTCGGGCTTGAAGCGATGGTATCAAAGGAGCTTTACCGCCTAGGATATGACACAAAGAAGGTAGAGGACGGCAGAGTTACCTTTGACGGAGACTATGACGCGGTAATAAGGGCGAATATGTGGCTGCGCTGCGGCGAAAGAGTTCTTATAAAGGTCGGTGAGTTCAAGGCGGAGGATCAGGACAGCCTGTTTGAGGGAGTAAAGGCGCTTGAATGGGAGCGCTTTATAGACAGAAACGACGCCTTTCCCGTAAAGGGACACACAACGCGGTCAAAGCTTGCAAGCGACCGAAGCTCGCAGATCACAATAAAAAAGGCGATAGCGGATAGGCTGGGGGAGCAGTACGGAATACAGTGGCTGCCGGAAACCGGAGTAATATATCAGGTGCAGTTCACAATAATAGACGATATTGTGACGGTTATGATTGATACGACAGGCATGGCTCTTCATAAGCGCGGCTACAGGGTAAAATCCAACCTTGCGCCGGTGCGCGAAACGATCGCTGCGGCAATGGTAATGATAAGCTACTGGAAATTTGAGGAGCCGCTGCTCGACCCGTTCTGCGGAAGCGGAACGATACCGATAGAGGCGGCAATGTTTAAGCGGAATATTGCGCCGGGACTGACAAGACAGTTTGCCTTTGAGGATTTTCCGCAGATAGACGGTCATATGATACAGGACGCAGTCGAGGAGGCAAGGGGAGAGGTACACCGTGATGTAACCCTTGATATATCCGCGTCAGATATCGACAGAGCGGCGGTTGAGCTTACGTCGGAAAACGCGAAAAAAGCCGGAGTAGGCGACTTTATAAGGGTAACGCAGTGTGACGCGCGAAAAATAATAGTTGACAAACCCGGAGGTTCAATAATAACAAATCCGCCGTACGGAGAAAGAATGGGGGAGCTTGACGAGTGTAAAAAGCTCTATCATTCCATTGGCAAAAGCTTTAAAGAGCTTGACAGGTGGTCGTATTACATTCTCACCTCCCATGATGAATTTGAGAAAGAGTTCGGCAGGCGGGCAGACCGCAGAAGAAAGATATATAACGGAATGCTGCGCTGCTGGCTGTATCAGTATTACGGAAACAAGCCGTCAAAGCGAAAAAATAAAGGAAAATAATATATGAACAGTAAATATGAGGTATTAAAGAACTATCTGAAGGAATTAAAATCTGTCGCGGTCGCATTTTCCGGCGGCGTGGATTCAACCTTTTTGCTTAAAGCGGCCCATGATGTGCTCGGCGATAATGCGATAGC
>JBJEIV010000091.1:0-3632 GCA_051877395.1 Candidatus Ornithomonoglobus sp. | reverse complement strand
TATTATATCAGATTTTTGGGTGTTTGTCGACTCTACTTATATTATACTACTCCAATCACAGCCAATCACGCAAGTGACAGCGAGGAGTTGCTGAGTTTAATGGCTCATTTCAAGACTGATGATAAAGAAAATTATGTAGGAAGAAATATCGATAACGCAACACAGGATATTCTGATTACAGCAACGGAAGCCGTAATAAATGGCACGGAAATTCCAACATTCGAGGACAAGGCAACACAGGTACTTATCGACCTTGCCGTAATGGGTGCGCAGGGCGGCAGAGAAAACGAATTTGCAGGAAAAATTTCCGAGGGTTATGCTGCGGGACTTACAAAAGACAATATGCTTGCTGTTCCGCTTTTAACAGCACCGTATAATGCTTTTCCGAGAACTCTCAATATGAGAAATGCACTGTCAGCGGCGATTGATGCGGCAAAGACCGCTCAGGAAACAATAAAAACAACCGTAACAATGCAAATTGGAAATCCTGTTATGACAATCAACGGAAGCAATCAGAACATTGATGCGGAGGGGACGGCTCCGGTTGTTGTAGACGACAGAACACTTTTACCTGTACGCGCGTTTGTCGAGAGTATCGGCGGAACGGTTGACTGGAACGAAAACGCACAGACCGCAACACTTAAATACAATGGTGATGAAATCAGGCTTACTATAAATTCTGCTACAGCATATCTCAATAATGAAGCGTACACGCTTGATGTAACACCTGTTATTATAAATGACCGAACAATGCTCCCAATACGCTTTATCGCGGAAAGCTTTGGCTATACTGTACTATGGTCTCAGGACACACAGACTGTTACAATTATAAATGCCGATACGATTGAGAACATATTTGCAAAAGGTGATCTTAATCCTTCATCTCCGCATTTTACGGGTGTATCATATGTAAATCGGCTGTCAGAATATAATGACAGCTTGAAAATCCCCGCATTTGCTCAGGTAACCCTTGAGCCATGTACAAGAACAGATTGGCACTATCACGACGGCGGTCAGATATTGCTTGTAACAGAAGGTGTCGGCGTGTTTGAAACGGAGGGCGAAGCTGCAAGAATTATGCAGTCGGGAGATGTAATTTTAATCCCACCCAGAAAGGTTCATATGCACTCCGCAATCAACGACAGTCATTTTGCGCACATCGCAATCGGTGTAAATCCGGAAATTGCCAAGACGAATTGGCTTGATAAGGTAACGGACGAGGAATATAACGCAGCGGTTGATACGGCAAGAGCAACCGGTACAATCCGTGAAAAAGGTGACACAATGTTCCCGAAAGGCGAGGTATTCAGTGCAGACGGATATAGCGGAAACATTTATAGGAATATGCTTGTAGAGAATGAAAGCGTGTTTAATTGTCCTGAAATAGATTACTTTACCTTAGAAGCCGGAGCGAGAACCGCATGGCACAGTCATGAGGGCGGACAGCTTATTATTGTGACAAACGGCACAGGTATTTATCAGGAGGATGGACAGCAGCCGCGGGTTATAAAAGCAGGAGATGTTATCGAAGTACAGCCCGGAGTTAATAATTGGCACGGAGCTGCGGACAAGCAGTTCTCATATATTGCGATAAACGGCAATCCCGGTAATGATAAAATCACTTGGGGCAATGACGTAACGGACGAAGAATATAATTACGCGACGGCAGAAAACAGCTAAAATTCATGGGATTTGTATGGAGGCACACAATGAAAAAAATATTATCAATACTGCTTACAATTATGATGTGTTTTTGCCTTTCATCAGTAACATATGCAGCAACAATGCACTATGAAAATGGAGTAATTACGGTGAGAGGTTTGGGCGAAACGGCGGATTTGATTCACGCTTCATACGAAAATGGAGTGCTTAAAAATGTGGAAACAGTAAGTATATCAAACGGCGAGCGGAATATATCCGCCGAAAGCGGAGATAAGTTCTTCTTATGGAGCGGTGTTCAATCAATGATACCTCTCTGCACCGCCATTACTGTGGGAGAAAACACTAACTCGGAGCCTATAGAAACTCCGGAACCCGAAGAAAGCAAGACATTGGTAGTATATTTTTCATGGTCCTCCTCCGGCAACACAGAGAGAATGGCAAATGTTATCAGAGAACATACGGGAGCTGATTTGCTTGAAATAGAACCTGTAACCCCATATCCCACAGATTACAACGA
The DNA here is from genome assembly GCA_051877395.1 of Candidatus Ornithomonoglobus sp. Lineage (GTDB taxonomy): Bacteria > Bacillota > Clostridia > UBA1381 > UBA1381 > Ornithomonoglobus. The sequence continues at coordinate 1,453 of JBJEIV010000091.1, read as the reverse complement.
ATGCGGTAATGTCGCAAGAATTGAACGAGATAACAACACCCGCCCTCAAATTGCCAATCTACTTGAATCCGTTACGGAATATGATACCATATTTATCGGTTATCCGATTTGGTGGCATACAGCTCCGATGATTATAGGTACTTTTCTTGAAAACTATGATTTGAGCGGAATTGACATTTATCCGTTCTCACAATCCGCATCTATGGATACAAGCCAATTCAACAATTCTATGGCTTTTGTGCGTGAAAATGCCGGAAATGCAACTGTTCACGACGGATTGTTTGTAAGAGCAAGCAACACAGATGCAATTGTCGAATATCTTTTGTCAAATGGATTTGTGAATTAAAGAGTTTGCAAATGCAATATAATATTTCCCCGGTGAATATGATAATACTTTAGTCCTTTTTGCAGATATATCTGTCCTTATGGTCTTAAAAAATTTAAGAAATTTGCAATTAATATATGGAATGTAAATCCAAAAGGCAAAACTGACGAAGAGATTTTAGCTGAAGGACTTACAGAAACGGAAAAATGGATGAAAGAATCGGGCTTGGTAACAAATATATCGAAGTTTGGCGTTACAAAGAACATGGTTGAAGGTATTGCCGGCAGCACATTTATTATGGAGGCGGTTATAAGATACTGACACACGAAGCAATTGTAACCATTCTCAATAATAGCCTATAAAGATGCAATCAAAAGCTCCGCACATTTAGGGAGTATTTAATAAATATGCTACGAAAATCGCATTGCTGAAATGGGCTGAGTGATTGCAATTAAAATATAAATAATATAGTTTAAATATATTTACATTAAACCGTTTAAATTAAGGCAAATGCCTTAGTTTAAACGGTTTTTGTTTTATGTAGTAGTGCTGTATGATTATTAAATTCATTCTGCGTGCAGTTCCTCTTGATTGTAAAAAGATTTATAATAGAAGTGGAAGTGATATATAATTGGACTATACAATATTAGGCGAAAATATTCGTATTTGCCGAGAAACAAAAGGGCTGACGCAGGAAAAATTAGCAGAACTTTCTGAGTTGTCAGCGAAACACATTTCCAAAATAGAGCTTGGTAAAATCAATATAAAGGTTGAAACATTAATAAAAATTGCAAACGCATTAGATGTGACAATTGATACCTTGCTCAGAAATTTTCTTGGAAATAATAACGATTTATATACATTAGAGATTAACCGCTACATAGAAATGCTTTCTGAAGAAGAAAAGGCGAGATTATTATGGCACTTACAAAAAAGCAAGGAATTTGATGAAAGGAAAAACAAATTGATGTTATAGACATTAAAATATTTATCAGCAGGTGATTTTATGGTTTATATTGATGAATATCCGCCGACGACAGTTTCTAAAATAAATACGGCATTTGACCGTAGAACTATAGGAGTTCTGCGGTCTTTTTGTTTTTGTGTCATAGAAATACCATCAAAATC
>JBJEIV010000090.1:0-18743 GCA_051877395.1 Candidatus Ornithomonoglobus sp. | reverse complement strand
ATCTGAAAGCGCAGGTATACTACAGCACAGGCGGCAAAAATCCGGTATATACATATCTTACACCGCTTGAGGTAGATCCTGCCGATGATGATATTGACCCTGTTACAGCTGATGTCGTTGACGGAAAAATTTCAATTTCTCCGGGATTTGTGACAAATTCTGCGGGAACAACAGAAAGCTATGGAAATCCTGTCAGCGACACAACCTACACTGTAGCGCTGAGCAGCAGCAATTATGCGCCGTTTTCTGTGCAGTCAGAGTGTGCCGCATCAGACAGCAAAAATATTGCTGTAAACAATGTTGATACAGATAATCATTTGAATTTTACGGTAAATCTAACCTCTGACAGTGATGTAGCAGGTATTGCGGTTGCAGCACTTTATAACTCAAAGGGTGAGCTTATTGCTACAAAATACGAAAACGCCGAAAACGAAATTAGTTTTTCATTTGAAAACCCTGTAGGCGTTAGAAATGTCAAGGTTATGTGGTGGGACAGTCTTAAAGATATGACACCTCAGACAAAAGCTGTTATCGGAACAGTCGAATATTACAGCGGCTACGTTCTGATGAACATTCCGTACGCGGAATTTTACGGTGCGGAAAGTGTTTCCGTAAGAAGTGATGACAGCAGTAAAATAAATATAGATTATGATGCTGTAAGCTCTGCCACAAACAAAGTAGGCAACTACGGAAAATCGGGCGGCGCGTATCATTCGGGAACAACTGCGGAAATAGCCGAGGACGGAACAGTAACCGCAGTAGGCGCTGATAATGATGCAACACTTCAAGGTGTAATCTGGCCTGTAAAGGTTGAGGACGCATCGGTTTTGTCCTCGCTCGGCGGTACAGCGGTAACAGATTCATCCGAGGTGACAGTAGCCACATTGGGACGCGGACAGACATCTTACACAGAGTTAAGCGGATATCAGACACTTACAGAAGCAGCTGATTACTCATACTATGTTTTGAGAAATATTCCTGACTATTATATGGAGCTGAGCATTGAAAACGGCGTGCCTGTGTTTACTGCAAACAGCGGAACAGTAACGACTGAAAACTCAATTGCACCGACCGTTTCGTACGGCACAAATTGGGGAGATGTACAGCTTGATTTAACAGCTGCGGAGGATGCAGCCGATAAACAGATCAACGCTATGGTTATTACAGCAGAGGATAAAAACGGCAATACCGTGAAATCGGGACTTATTCATCTGTATAATATATGGTCATACAGCGATATAGCGTGGAGAAACGCTCAGCTTGAGGGACTTAACGGCGCAACCATAACAAATATTCGTTACTACTGCAATAATAAAGCGGAGAATGTATCGGAGCTTGAATATTACATTTACGATTATCCGATGAATCTTGAGCTTTTACCTGCATATGACGGTGAGGTTACGGCGGAATTTGACGGCAGCGGCTCAATCCTATTAACCGGACTGCCGGAGGATATACAGAATCTGAAAGCGCAGGTATACTACAGCACAGGCGGCAAAAATCCGGTATATACATACCTTACACCTCTTGTCGTAGACCCTGCCGATGATGATATTGACCCCACAACAGTTGATGTCGTTAACGGCAAAATTACAATTTCTCCGGGCTCTGTGACAAACAATGCCGGAACCACTGAAAGTTATGGCAATCCTGTCAGTGGAACAACCTACACGATTGCACTAAGCAGTGATAATTATGCTCCGTTTACAGTACAGGCGGAGTATACTGAATAAAAGGTTAAAATATATTAACATCTCAATACGGTGACTGCAAGAGTCGGTTTTGTCAAAAAAGGAAACTCACAAAATCGGCTCTTGTACTTTTAGGTGCGAAAAATGACAGTTTAGGAGTAAATAACAGCCTTTTTGTATACGTCATAATACCTTTACTTTTGGCATCTGATATGATATAATAGAATTAAATATAGGTCAAATATATAAATCATATATTGATTATGAGATAATAGGAGACTCAAATTACCTATGCTTGTTACCGTATTTTTATTATTCACATATGGGCGCGGGACATTGAAAAAAGGAGAATAAATATGACCTTACAGCAGTTAAGATATATTATAACCATAACAGAGAAAGGCTCTATAAGTGAAGCGGCAAAATCATTGTTTATTTCTCAGCCGTCATTATCCAACGCGGTCAAGGAGCTGGAAAAGGAGCTTAATATAACGATATTCACGCGGACAAACAAAGGGATCGCACTGTCTCAGCATGGAGAGGAGTTTTTAGGCTATGCCCGTCAGGTTATAGAACAGACGGAGCTGCTTGAGGAGCATTTTCTGAATACAAAACAGCGAAAGCAAAAATTTTCCGTATCAACTCAGCATTATTCCTTTGCCGTAAACGCTTTTGTGGACTTAATTGAGGTGTACGGCACAGAGGAATATGACTTTACACTCCGAGAAACGCGGACGCATGAAATAATTGAGGACGTAAAGCAGATGCGCAGTGAAATAGGCATTCTGTATCTGAACGAATTTAACGAAAAGGTATTGAATAAGCTGATAAGCGAAAATGAGCTTGAATTTCACGAGCTGTTCACTGCCAAGCCTCATATATTTATAAGCTCCAAAAATCCGCTTGCGGACAAGGAAATTGTTACCCTTGCGGATCTGGAGCCTTATCCGTTTTTGTCGTTTGAACAGGGCGAATATAATTCCTTTTATTTCTCGGAGGAAATTTTAAGCACGGTACAGCGCCGCAAGAATATCAAGGTCAGCGACAGGGCTACGCTGTTCAATCTGCTTATAGGACTGAACGGATACACAATATGCACGGGTATTATAGACGAGGAGCTGAACGGAAAAAATATAATATCCCTGCCGCTAGACGTCAAGGAAAAAATGCGCGTCGGATATATCAAAAATAAAAATATCGTTCAGAGTCGTTTAGGAGAAATATATATCAACAGCTTAAAGGAACATATCTTGGTATAGTTTTAAACTATATCAAGATATATTTTTTTTGTATTTTACAATAGCCTTCGGAGATGTTATACTGTGATTATTATATAAAATTAAGAAAAGAGGAATAATACAGTGAAAACATCAATTATAGGCTATCCGAGAATAGGAGCATTGAGAGAGCTGAAATTTGCCTGTGAAAAATATTTTAAAGGGAATATTTCAGACACAGAGCTTTTTGACACAGCTGAGAACATACGCAAAATACAGTGGGAGCAGCAGAAGAAAACAGGACTGGACCTTATACCGTCGAATGATTTTTCTTATTATGACAATGTTCTTGACACCGCGGCGCTTTTGAATATCATTCCCCAAAGATATAAAAAACTCGGTCTTTCGCCGCTTGATACATACTTTGCAATGGCGCGCGGCTATCAGGGTGAAAAGGGTGACGTTAAGGCGCTGGCAATGAAAAAGTGGTTTAATACAAATTATCACTATATCGTTCCCGAGGCGGAGGACAGCGCGGAGATCCGTTTGAACGGAACAAAGCCTTTCGACGAGTTTAAGGAAGCGGTGGATTTGAATATAAAAACAAAGCCGGTCATAACAGGTGCGTTTACGATGCTCAAGCTTACACGATTTACCGGCGAAAAAACGGCGGTAGATTTTGCGGACGAAATTGCCGCGGTTTATTCCGAAATATTAAGTAATTTTGCAGAACTCGGCGCCGAATGGGTACAGTTTGACGAGCCGTATCTTGTGCATGATTTAACAGAGGGCGATATTGATTTATTCAATAGACTGTACAGCAAAATTCTTGTTAATAAGGGCGGCGTAAAGGTTCTGCTGCAAACATATTTCGGAGATATACGCGACTGCTACAATGAAGCGGTATCGCTGCCGTTTGACGGTATAGGACTTGATTTTGTCGAGGGTAAGCAGTCCTTAGCCCTTGTTTACCGGAACGGATTTCCGCAGGATAAGGCGCTGTTTGCCGGAGTTCTGAACGGAAAAAATATATGGAGAAACAACTATGCAAAGACAACAGGCGTTATTTTGGGTCTGAAAAAGCATTGCGGGGAAGTGGTTATAAATACCTCCTGCTCATTGCTGCATGTACCGTATACTCTGCGCAATGAAACAAAATTAGCTGAAGAATATACAAGATATTTTGCTTACGCGGAGGAAAAGCTGTCGGAGCTTGCAGAATTAAGGTCAATATGTGAAAGCGTCAGCCCGTATGACACGGCAGAATATAAAAAGAATGAAGCATTGTTCGGTAAAGCGAGAAGCTGTACAAATGAAAATGTGCAGAAAAGGACGGCTAAAATAAAGGACAGTGATTTTATACGCATGCCGGAATTTTCAAAAAGAGAGAAAATTCAAAAGGAAGAATTTAATCTCCCGTTATTACCGACAACAACGATAGGCTCATTCCCGCAGACCGCTCCTGTAAAGGCGAACCGCAGAAAATTCCGCAGCGGCGAGATTACGGAAAAAGAATATAATGAATTTAACAGAAAACAGATTATGGATTGTGTTGCGCAGCAGCAGGCAATAGGGCTTGACGTGCTTGTACACGGTGAATTTGAGCGCAACGACATGGTGGAATATTTCGGTGAACAGCTCAGCGGATATTTATTTACCGAAAAGGCATGGGTGCAGTCTTACGGAACCCGCTGTGTAAAGCCGCCCGTTATATGGGGAGATATTGAAAGAAAGCAGCCCATGACGGTGGAGTGGTCAGTTTACGCGCAGAGCCTCACAGACAAGCCTATGAAGGGAATGCTGACAGGTCCTGTTACAATTCTTAACTGGTCGTTCCCGCGCGAGGATATTTCTTTAAAGGAGTCGGCTTATCAGATTGCGCTTGCAATCAGGGACGAGGTGCTTGACCTTGAGAAAAACGGAATCAGGATCATTCAGGTGGACGAGGCGGCTCTGCGCGAAAAGCTGCCTTTGAGAAAAAGCGATTGGTACAGTGATTATCTTGACTGGGCAATTCCGGCGTTTCGACTTGTTCACAGCGGCGTAAAGCCTGAAACACAAATTCACACTCATATGTGTTACAGTGAGTTTACCGATATTATTCCGGCTATTGACGATATGGACGCAGACGTTATCACCTTTGAAGCGTCGCGCTCCGACTTGCAGATATTGAAGTCATTGAAAGAAAACAACTTTAAAACAGAGGTCGGTCCGGGCGTGTATGACATACATTCGCCGAGAGTACCGTCGGTTGAGGAAATAAAGACTGCCCTTAATAAAATGCTTGAAACGGTTTCATTGGATAAGCTGTGGGTAAATCCCGACTGCGGGCTTAAAACAAGAGGTCTTTCGGAAACCGTTGCAAGCCTTAAAAATCTTGTGACGGCAGCAAAGGAAGTAAGAAATGAGAATATCTGAACTTTTTAATAAAAAAACAGTGCTTTCGTTTGAGGTGTTTCCGCCCAAACCTACATCGGAAGAAAATATAATTTATGAAACACTTGACGGATTAAAGGAATTAAATCCTGATTTCATAAGCGTAACCTACGGCGCGGGCGGCGGCTCGAACTGCGCAAAAACTCTTGAAATAGCGTCAGCAGTTAAAAATAAATACGGAATTGAAAGCGCGGCACACCTGCCTTGTATAAATCTTTCGGAAAATGATGTTCTTGACATTATGGAAAAACTGAAAAAAGGCGGAATTGAGAATATTCTTGCTCTGCGCGGAGATATATCCCCCGAAATAACTCCGCGCGGTGACTTCAGCCATGCCAATGAGCTGATAGAATTTATACATAAGAACGGAGATTTTAATATTATTGCGGCATGTTATCCGGAGGGACACCCTGAAAGCAAAGACATAATAGAGGATATACAAAAGCTTAAAATCAAGGCAGAAGCAGGGGTAAATCATCTTGTCACGCAGCTTTTTCTTGGCAACGATTATTTTTACAGCTTCCGTGAGCGCGCAGCCATTGCAGGTATAGATATACCGATAGAAGCCGGCATTATGCCTGTGACAAATAAGAAATCCATAGAACGTATGGTAAAGATGTGCGGAGTGCATCTGCCTAAAAAATTTATGCGGATAATGGACAAATACGAGCATAACCCGATAGCCTTACGAGATGCCGGAATAGCGTATGCGGTAGATCAGATAATAGACCTGCTCGCGCAAGGTGTGGACGGTATTCATCTTTACACCATGAATAAACCATATATCGCGCAGAAAATATGTGAGGCTGTAAAAAATTTGATAGACTAAAATCAAGATAGATAAATATTTCTATCCGCTGACAGACGCTTAACGGTGATATTTAAGGTCGGACATATTCCCTTATATTATATATTTGCAAAGAACCAGACTGAAGCTGTAAATAATAAAATTTTAGAATTTTTACGCTAAGGTATTGACTCTAAAGTCAGCTTTAGTGTTATACTCTATATATAATAAAACAAAAAGGAGTTTTTACTATGAGTTATATTTGGAATGTACCGACAAAAGTGTTATTCGGAGCAGGCAAGTTAGGCGAGCTTCATAACGAGATCATGCCCGGTAAAAAGGCATTGCTTGTCATATCAAACGGCAAGTCCGTAATAAAAAACGGCGCTCTTGAAAAGACGGAAAACGAGTTGAAAAAAGCAGGTGTTGACTATGTTGTTTTCAATAAAATTCAGGCAAATCCTCTTGAGGAAAACATCATGGAGGGTGTTTCTGTATTAAAAGAAAACGGCTGCGACTTTGTTATCGGTCTCGGCGGCGGCTCGGTTCTTGACTCTGCAACCGTAATTTCGGCAATGGCGGCAAATGACGGCACTGTGTGGGACTATATGCAGGGCGGACACGGCAAAGGCAAGGAATTTAAAAATAAACCGCTGCCGTACATTGAAATTACAACCAGTGCCGGAACAGGCAGTGAGGTCGACTGTTGGGGTGTTGTTACAAATCCCGAGCACAAAGAAAAAATGGGAATACAAGGCGGCTATCCGTATATTGCGGTTGTTGATCCGGAGCTTATGCTCAGTGTCCCTGCCGATTATACCGCATATCAGGGCTTTGACGCATTATTCCACAGTGTGGAGGGATATATTTCAAAATTCAGCAACGAGATGAGCGAAGTGGTAGAGCTTGCGGCAATCAGTAATATTGCTTCATACCTGCCCCGTGCCGTAAAGAACGGATCTGACCTTGAAGCGCGGACAAAGGTAGCGTTTGCCAATACTATGAGCGGCTATTCAATGGAGGTAGGCTCCTGTACAAGCGAACACGCATTGGAACACGCAATGAGCGCGTATCATCAGGAGCTTCCTCACGGAGCGGGGCTTATTATGATTTCGGTCGCATATTTCACGCACTTCATAGAAAAGCATATCTGCGACGAAAGATTTGTTGATATGGCAAGGGCAATGGGTGCATCCGATGCAAAAGAGCCGTCGGACTTTATTACAGCGCTCAAAGCTTTACAAAAAGCCTGCGGCGTGGATAATTTAAAAATGTCCGATTACGGCATTAAGCCTGACGAATTTAAGCCGCTGGCTGAAAATGCAAAAGCAACAATGGGCGGTCTGTTCTTTTGCGACAGAACAGAATTAAGTACAGAGGACTGTATTAAGATTTATGAAAAATCTTATCGCTAAAAAATACGGCAGCTTCATATGAGGCTGCCGTATTCTTTAGGTGTGCCTTACCCAGAGAGGCCCGTTCGGCATATCAAGAGATATGTGCGATATAAAGCTTACGAGCGGGAGTCAGCTGAGGTCATAGTAGATACTCCCATTGTTACAGAGCCGAAAATGATTTCTTCTGCCGTACGACCATCTGCATTTTCTTAACAGCTATAATAACTAAAATCAAAACAAGTACAAGAGAGATGTATTCCGCTACAGGCTCAGCAATTACTAAACCGTTCAGTCCCCAAGCCGCTCTCAAAATAAACAATACCGGGATATACACGATACCCTGACGGGATATTGCCGCAATCAAAGAAGATTTTGCCGCACCGATCGCCTGCAAAGCCCCCATTAGAACGCAATAAGTACCCATAAAGAAAGCTGAGGACAAAATAATTCTTGTAAACAGAACACCGTATTCCAAAGCGGAAGCGTCTGTCAGAAATAAGTTGACAATAGGTTCCGTAAAGATCAGGCACAAAACTGAAATCACAGAAAATAACACTACTGAAAATATTGTAGAGAATGTCAGCACATCCTTAAAACGCTTTTTTTCTTTTGCGCCGTAACAATAGCCCAGAACAGGCTGCACGCCGTGTCCCATACCATTGCCAAGCGAAGAAAAGCACATACGAATTTTTCCGGCAATTCCGTAAGCGGCAAGCGCCATATCTCCATAAAACGCAATCAAGCTGTTTGCAATAATTTGGGAAATACTCATTAAAAGGCTGGTAAGCGCTGCCGGAACGCCGATAGAAAGAACACCGCTGCAAATTTTGTCCTTTGCAGAAAAATCTTTCAGGCGTATGCTAAGCGAAAATTTTCCTTTTAAGATATATCCGAGATAAATCAGGCAGCCGACGATATTGCCGAAAGAAGTTACAATAGCAGCTCCCGCGACACCCATGTTTAATCCTAAAATAAAAACAGGGTCAAGAATAATATTAATAATATTACCAATCAGATTGCCCCACATTGCCGCAGACGGATTTCCCTCTGCGCGGATAATGTTAGACCAGCAGCCTGAAAGAATTGTAAAAACGCCGCCAATGGTAATCAGACACAAATATGTACGGGTATATTCAAGAGTGTCTGTACTGGCTCCCAATGCTTTTACAATCGGCGTTGCAAAAATCCATATAATCAGCATAAATGAAATACCTACGGCGGCGCTTACCCAAGTACAGAAAGAAGATACCTTGCAGGCATAATCTTTTCGTTCCTCACCTAAAGCTCTGGCAATTACAGATGAACCTCCTACGCCGAACAATGTGCCAATAGACATGAAAATGAGGAATACGGGAGTGGCAAGGGAAACTGCCGCTACCATATGGTCATTATGTGTCTGACCTATAAAAAAGGTATCTGCCAAATTATATATCAATATCATTAAAGTTGACAGCATAGCCGGTATTACATTTCTAAAGACAGTTTTGGAAACCGGTCCCTCCAAAAACGCTTTTTTTGATGTTTCTTCTTTATTCATAAAATGTCCTCCTAAGGAAAATTATTCTGCCTGCATATATCTTTTTCAATAGCTCAGATCAAAACCGGAGCGATAATAATTGCCGTCTTCATCACAGTAGGCATAACTGCCGCCCTTGACACATTTTAGAATTTCAGGGTCGATATATTGGTTTTTGAAACCAAAAATTACAATTCCTACTGCGCTCAGGACAGACAGAACAGAAAACAGCAGTTTCGTGGAAGTTGCCACGCTCCACACAATTTTAGCCCATATAACTTCCTCCAGGAAAGAACTGATCATTACAAATATCATGCCGTTTTCCACACAGTCGAAGATCATTGCAACAACATGAATGTAGATCAGTAAATCCCATATTCCGTTGGCTTTTACAAACTTATTGAGCAGAAAACCAATTAGGCAAACCAAAAATACCATATAGGTCAACGGGAAAATACAGTCAAGTTTCAATGTTTGGAAGTATGCCGTACTGCCATCGTCGCCAAAATCCGCAATCGTTTGGTACGCTGTTTCCGCCGAATACCCGAACATGGTATCCAGAATCTGTACGCTCATTTCGCACATCAGCTTTGCAAAAGAACCGTTATTGACCGCAAACATCATAATATACAACACAGTGAAGCACAACAGACATTTCCACGTTGTCTTGTTTTTTACCGTTCTTGCTAAACACATCATTTTTAGTTCAAAAACTGCTCATAGAATCCGGCATTGGGGAACACATACGGCGTATCCATGTCTTTCAGACCATTCTCCGGTATCACAACCAGAATAACTATGACAATAATTAGGCTCGCTATGGCACCCAGAATGGTTTTTAGATTAAGCTGTTTACGCTTGACCAAATCGGCTGTCAACAGAATTGAGATAATCAAGAAGCCGAAAATCGCAGTAGCCAGACCGGGAGAATAGGGGAAATTCAAGCCGGCACTATGGAATTGCTGATAGCCGATGATTCCCAGTCGTATATGGGCGACTGCTTCACTAAAGCCAAATAATGTGATGGTAAATCCGGCAACAGCATTTTCGCTGAGTTTCCACAGGACACCGAGTGCTATCAGTACTGCGACGGAATTAGTGATCATATCCGCAAATTGGTTCATGGGATAGTCATTCGGGAACGTTGAGCCCTTGGATAGATTGTGTATGTAGTGCAATCCGGCAGGCCATACCCACTCTTCCAATACATGAAGGGTAAGGGCGATGATAAAGAAGCAAATCAGCCGTTTTTGGGTACTGATCGTTTTCTTCTTCACAATCAGATAGCATATCATGGCTCCGGTCACACCGGAAATTACATAGAGCCAAATTTTAATTAACCACTCAACAAATAGATTCATTTTTATACCTCCTAATGAAATAAGAATGATAGTTTATGTCAACCGTATTAAGAATCATTGCATATTTTACTTTTTACATTTTTTTGCGCAAAAACCATATACAACAATCACAACGGCAATGACCGCAGATAGCCCGATAAATGAAAATTTTAGGGTTGTACACACACTTTCCACAGCAACAATCCATGAGCTGATTTTAGGAAAGCTGCGGAGCAGGCAATAAGTCATCAGATTTTCCGTCCAATCTGACAGCATGGCAGTGATTGGGCACAGAAGCATCCAACTGCACATCTTATTTTCGTTTAGATACTTTTTCAGCAGCCATCCGATTAGAAACACCAGAACCAACATATAGAGAATAGCCATGATGCAATCAAGTATGATTAAATGTACATAGGTGCTGCGTCCGCTTGCACCAATAGTATTCAAAACATCAAACACAACGTCAGTCCCGTACCCTCCAAAACGAAAGTCCATCGAATTAACCCCAAAATTCCCCTGCCAGTTGGATACAAACGAACTCAGCGGAAGATATACAATGAGGAAAATAAAGGTGACCAGCAATACCATTTTGAAAGAGGCTTTCTCTTTAATTTTTTCAAACATAGTCGATATACTCCTTTTCTTTTTCATAAGGCATTTAAAATTAGCACGCTATTTTTAATGGTAAAAAAACACCTGCCTTACGGTATTAAGTGTTTTGCATACTTGCATAGATTTTTTCCAAAGAACGTTTAAACACAACACGCTCTTCATCATCTAAGGGATTTAATAAAAGTTCGTCCATAAATTTCTTTTTCTTAATACCCATTTCACAAACCTGCTTTCCAGTTTTTGTAAGGGTAACAGATTTTGAATTGGCGGAATAATCTGCTTTTTCCAAATATAAATAACCTTTCGCCGTCATTCTTTTTAATATGCCGACAACCGTAGGCTGCGATACACCAAAAAAATGTTCAATATCTTTAAGGTGAACTTTCTCTCCGCCATTACAATATATGTAATATATATAATGCCATTGCGCAATAGTCAAGTTGTATTCCTTGAGCGTATCATCTATTATTTTTTCTATGTTAAGATAGATTTGTTTTACTAATGTGATATAATCAAGAAATTCCATGTTTGTCTATTTTCACCTTTCTTTTATTTATTATATATCATATAATAGCACGCTATTTTTAAAAAGTCAAGAGGTTTGCATTGTTTTTTTTAGATTTGACACTTTTTTTAATATATGCTATTTAAAAAGAAATGTTTTGTGCATATACTACAAAACAAAGTGCATAAAAATAACATAAACCATATCCGCCGATATTAATCGTATATTTATTATATAAAATAGAATTATAATGGCTAACTATAGGAACTCTATAGACATATCGTAAGCGTAAAATAATATAGCGTACACAATAAAGCCCATTGCCGGGCTTTATCATATATGAAATTTTTCTATCATTTTATCAGACCACGGCAGAAGATTTTTGGTAATCTTTTCGGTAAACGGTAACGTGCTGAATAGATAAGTGAAATATCATTCCATATTAAGTCCGTTAGCACAGGCTGTGGCAGCGACCGAGCAAAATACCGCACTGGTCTTAGCTTCTTTGACAGAATTGGAGAACAGCCACTGTTTTCTGCCTACACAAAAGGTCTGATTGCATTTTCTGCTCTGTTGTTGCTTATTCGTTCAATGGATTTTTAACATCAAAACAATTTTGAGTATGCACGCTTTCCGTCCCGGCTTCCATTGCCGTTTTATAATACCAGCACTTATATTCAATCAATTCAAGGGATTTCTTTAAATCGGCAATCTGCGCTTCTACTGCTTTACGCCGATTCTCAAAGAGGTCGTATCGTTCTTTTAGTGAATTGTCGCCTTCTTTTATATAATCTACAAATTTTCGTATATCCTTTAACTGCATACCTGTTTTTTTCAGACATTCTATGATCCTTAAAAGCTGTATGTCTGTATCGCTGAAAACACGATAGCCGGATTCCTTGCGCCCGATAAACGGCAGCAATCCTTCTTTGTCATAATAGCGTATTGTGGAAACAGTCAAATTCAGCATTTCAGCGACCTGTTTTATTCCGTATGACATAATTATATTCCTCCTGTTCTTTATTTAATTATAATACAAAATTATGACAGTGTCAATCAAACTTTAACCATAAAGACACCTTTAAAGTTTGTGCAGCTTTTACAAATTTTTTATTTGCCTTCGACTTTTTTTTAAAAGAGTATTGACTCTAAAGTTAGCTTTAGTGTTATACTTTTTATATAAAAATTCAGATTGGAGGGGTTTCAATGCAGAGAAAAATTACAGCGGTCATCACAACACTGGCGCTCTTTGTCGGAACAATAGCGGCAGCGGCTTTTGCTTTCGGCACTCAAAAAAGCATTACTGTTGAAGATGGAGTAACCGTTTATATGAACGGAGAAAAGCTGAATATGATCGATGCAGACGGCAATCCGGTTTCCGCTTTTGTATATGACGGCACTACTTATCTTCCGGCGAGAGCTATTTCAGAGGCGAACGGTAAAAATGTGGAATGGGATGGAGAAACAGGCAGCGTGTATATTACAGATAAAGAACAGTCAGAAAAACCAACAGAAACACAGGAGACAGCGACAGTATATTTTACCAAAGATATAAGTTCTGAAGGTATGGTAAAAATTTATGAAAAGCTGGGAGTTAACCTCACAGGCAAGGTGGGTGTTAAGATGTCAACAGGAGAAGCGGGCAATACTTATTATCTGCACCCCGATTTAATCAAACAGCTTGTTGATAAGGTCAACGGTACAATAATTGAGTGCAATACTGCATACGGAGGAAGCCGCGCCACAACAGCGGCGCACGAACAGACAATTAAAGACCACGGTTTTGATTTGCTTGGCGGTGTTGATATTATGGACAGGGACGGTTCAATGGAGCTGCCTGTTGCAGGGGGAGATCACCTCACAACAAACTATGTAGGTAAAAATCTTGCAAATTATGACTCTATTCTTGTGCTATCGCATTTTAAAGGACATCAGATGGGCGGCTTCGGCGGAGCGCTTAAAAATATTTCAATCGGTATCGGTTCTCAGGAGGGAAAGGTTAATATCCATACCGCCGGAGCTGAAAGAGGGACAAACATATTTCCAGCAGCTATGAGCACGGCGCAGTCGGATTTTATAGAGTCTATGGCAGAGGCGGCAAAGTCCGTTATCGACTACGAAAACGGAAATATGGTTTATATCAATGTTATGAATAACCTGTCCGTTGACTGCGACTGTGTGGGCAATCCCACAAAACCGACAATGGCTGATATAGGCATACTTGCTTCAACCGATCCCGTTGCGATTGATAAGGCTTGTGTAGACCTTGTATATGCGGCTGAGGACGGCGCGGATTTAGTTGAGAGAATGGAATCCCGCTTAGGCCCTCATATTTTGGAACACGCGGAGAAAATAGGCGCAGGCTCAACCAAATACAATCTTGTTTCGATAGACTGATATGAGCGAGGTATTAGAGGTTATACAGCGGGAAGCAATTTACCTTTGGTATTACTTCGATATTCAATTAAGGCAGATTTTACCTTATTGGGCGTCAGGCATTGTTATCGGCTCGGTAATATCGGTATTTGCCAAAGAAAAAATTCACAAAGCTGTTGCGGCATTGGGCAAAACAAAATTAGGCGTCCTCGGAATCCTTCCGGCGTCGCTTTTGGGAATTGCTTCTCCGCTGTGTATGTACGGAACAATCCCAATTGCCGCTTCGCTTGCAAAATGCAGACTGCGTGAAGATTGGATAACGGCGTTTATGATGAGCTCGATTCTGCTAAATCCTCAGCTTCTCATATATTCAGCGGCGCTTGGCGCATATGCCTGCGCGCTGCGGCTTGTATTCTGCACCTTCGGCGGAATATTTGCGGGACTTTTGGTATATCTGTTCTTTGATAGAAAGCCGTTTTTCAATTTTACGGGCTTTGAAAAGTGCTCCAATCGCGACACTGATCCGAATATGCTTTTACGGCTTTTAAAAAACATATGGCGGAATATAAAAGTAACAGGACCGTATTTTCTGATAGGCATTGTTCTGACGGCGCTTTATCAGAGATATGTTCCTCAGCACGCTTTCGCAAGTCTGTTCGGAGAACAAAATCACGGCTTTGGAATACTGCTTGCGGCAACAATAGGCGTTCCCGTCTATGTATGCGGCGGAGGAACAATACCGCTGCTCGCCGAATGGCTGCGAAACGGAATGAGTATGGGTGCCGGAGTATCATTTATGATAACAGGACCGTCAACAAAAATCACTAATCTGTCCGCGCTTAAAACGGTGCTGGGTTTAAAGCATTTTGCAATGTATATCGGATATGTTATTGTATATTCGATTGCAAGCGGTTTTATTGTAGATTATATTTTAGAAATAATTATTAAATAAATTTAATAGGAGGCACATGAAAACGAAAAATTCAAAACTTACAAGTGTAAAAACTCAAAGCGTTGAAAATGGGGCATATAATATATCCTCAAAACCGGGAGATAAGTTGTTTTTATGGGATAGCCTTGCAATAGCATTTTCAAGCGGCGTTGACTCGACATTTTTGTTAAAGGCGGCGCGGGAGGCGTTGGGCGATAATGTAACAGCGGTTACGGCACAATCCTGTTCTTTCCCCGAAAGAGAATTGAATGAGTCAATAAAATTTTGCAGGGAAAATAAAACATATTATTTGCAAATCGGAGGAGCTTAAAATTGACGGATTTTGCAAAAATCCCACCAATCGCTGTTATCTTTGCAAGAAAGAGCTTTTTTCAAAAATTATAGATATTGCAAAACAAAATAATATCCGTGAAATTGCCGAAGGCTCAAATCTTGACGACCACGGAGATTACCGTCCCGGTCTTATTGCCGTAAAGGAATTGGGTATTAAAAGTCCCCTGCGAGATATTGGTTTTACGAAGATGAAATACGGGTACTTTCAAAACAGCTCGGTCTTTCCACTTGGAATAAGCAGTCATTTGCTCGGCTACCGCACGGGAAGTATGAATAAAACACTTTTTGTTTAAGAATATAGATGACAGTTTGCAGCTAAACCGAAAGACACTTAAAACTTTAAGCTTAGTTGCAGAATAATATCCTTTCATGCGGATAAAAAAATTTAAAAAACAATAGCAAGCTATTGACAAATTTATATGAATATGATATACTAATGAATAAGAAAGGAGGAGCATGGATGCAGAATGAGAGGTCATGTGGTATGTTGATAAAAAAAATTAACAACACTTTGGAAAAGAATGCTAACAACGCATTACGAAGCAGCGGTCTGACACTTGCGCAAATGTCAGCTGTTGTTATTATTAAAGAAACTTGTGATAAGCAAATCTCACTCAAAGAATTGGAAAAAACACTTTTCGTGGCACAGTCTACAGCCGCGGGTATAGTATCTCGGTTAGAAAATAAAGGGCTTGTAACAAGCGCAGTTGATGCGGAAGACAGGCGAATAAAGCTGGTAAAGCTTACTCCGGAAGGGGAACGCTACTGTGATATTGCCGAAAAGAATATGGCAGAGGCAGAAAAAAATATATTATCAGGTCTTACAGAAACAGAGCAAGAAATATTTTATTCTTTGCTCCGCAAGGTAAGTGAGACAATTAAATAAACGCTCGTCATTACTACAAAGACGGGCATTTATTACACGCATATCAATAGCTTGCTATTAATAGCAAGCTAATAAATCATACAGGAGGGACCCAAATGCTTAAAGTTTTTAAATATATTGCCAAAAGGCAATGGATTTATATTGCGTTCAGCATCATTTTTATTGTTGTTCAGGTGTGGCTTGATCTGAAGCTGCCGGACTATATGTCTGCTATCACCACCCTCGTACAGACGGAAGGCAGCGCCATGAGTGATATTCTTGCACAGGGCGGTTATATGATGTTATGTGCCCTTGGAAGTGTTGCATCATCGGTAATAGTCGGATATTTTGCTGCTAAGGTCGCAGCGGGACTTGCGAAAACACTGCGCGGTTGTGTATATGACAAGACACTGGCTTTTTCAATGAAAGAGCTTGACCGCTTTTCCACTGCCAGTTTGATTAACAGAACAACAAATGACATCACTCAAATTCAAAATCTGATTGCAATGGGTTTGCAGGCTATTGTGAAGGCGCCGATTATGGCAGTATGGGCAATTTGCAAAATAGCGGGAAAGGATTGGCAATGGACAACAGCTACCGCAGTATCTGTATTTATATTGATTGTAGTCCTGGCAATTACCTTGATTTTTGCTATGCCTCGCTTTAAGAAGATACAAGGACTTACAGATAAGCTTAACAGAGTTACAAGAGAACAGCTTACCGGTATCAGAGTTGTCAGAGCTTATAACGCAGAAACATATCAGGAGAGGAAATTTGCCGCTGCAAATGATGAAGTTACAGAAACCAATATGACTGCTAACAGAATTATGGCATTAATGTCGCCTACTATGACATTATTAAGCTCCGGATTGACATTAGCCGTGTATTGGATCGGCGCTTATCTGATTAATGCAACAGCACAAGAGGCAAGGCTGACTGTATTTTCGGATATGGTTGTCTACTCTAACTATGCTATTCAGGTCATCATGGCGTTTATGCTGCTGAATATGATATTCATTCTTCTGCCCCGCGCGCAGGTTTCAGCAAATCGTGTCTGTGAAATTTTGGATACGACAGTCAATATCACTGACGGAAATAATTCCGTTTATTCAAAGGAGCATGGAACAGTGGAATTTCAGAATGTATCTTTCTGCTATCCGAATGCTGCCGCGCTTTCACTGCAGAATATCAGCTTTACTGCAAGGCAAGGAGAAACAGTTGCTATAATCGGCGCAACAGGAAGCGGTAAAACAACACTGATTAATTTAATTCTGAGATTTTATGACGCAACAGACGGAAAAGTACTTGTAGACGGCATAAATGTTTGTGATTATCGTCAGGAAGAACTGCACAATAAGATTGGATATGTGTCACAAAAAGCAGTGCTTTTTTCCGGCAGTGTAACCTCCAATATAGCGTTCGGAGAAAACGGACGAGAGAAAATCAATGAAAGTGACGTCCGTGAAGCGATTTCAATAGCGCAGGCTGCTGAATTTGTCGAGAAAATGGACGGTACTTATGGAGCTAAGATTGCTCAGAGCGGTACAAATGTATCGGGCGGACAAAAACAACGTCTTTCAATTGCGCGTGCTGTTGCAAGAAAACCGGAAATACTGATTTTTGACGATTCCTTTTCCGCGCTTGATTATAAGACTGATCGCATACTCAGAAAGGCGCTGCATGAAAAAACAGAGAATACAACCAAGCTGATTGTGGCGCAGCGCATAAGTACCATACGGGATGCCAATCAGATTATTGTTCTGGATCACGGTAAAATCGTAGGTAAAGGTACTCATCGTGAGCTGCTTGCAAATTGTCCCGAATATCTGGAAATTGCACAATCGCAGCTTTCAAAGGAGGAAATTGAAAATGGCTGAAAAAAGAAAAAATTCTAATCACAGCACTGATAGCGGCATAAGCTCTTGCGCAAAAAGTAAAAATATGAAAAAAGCTTTTGGAAACTTCTTTTACTACATAGGAAAATACAAGACATTTCTGATTATATCTGTGATGATGTCTGTTTTGGGTGCCGTGCTTACTCTGATTGGTCCGAGCAAGCTGGGAGAGGTCACAGACTTAATTAAGGAAGGCTTAACCGGAACAATGAACATTACCGCTGTTGTAAGAGTTGCAGCAATACTGGCGGTGTTGTATAGTCTTGGTTTTGTTGTCAACTATGTGCAAGGCTTTATTATGGCAACAGTTACACAGCGTGTCACGCAGAATATGCGCCGGGACATATCTAAGAAAATCAATCGTCTGCCGCTGCGGTATTTCGACTCCCATACCATAGGCGACACGCTGAGCCGCGTCACCAATGATGTTGATACCGTAGGACAAACCATGAACCAATGCTTTTCCACCCTGATTTTTTCTGCTGCGCTTCTGTTCGGCGCAACGCTTATGATGCTGATTACAAACCTAATTATGGCACTGTGCGGAATTATCTCCGCATTGCTGGGCTTCGTAATTGTGCTGTTTATCATTTCCAAATCGCAAAAATATTTTGCCGTGCAGCAGCGGGAGCTTGGCGGAATTAACGGGCATATTGAAGAAACCTATGCAGGTCTTCAGGTGATAAAAGCATATAACGGAGAAAATAATGCAAAGCAAGAGTTTTGCACACGCAATGACAGCTTGTATGAGTGTGCATGGAAAAGTCAGTTTCTATCCGGTATGATGATGCCGCTGATGAACTTTATCGGAAACTTTG